>JANNNL010000015.1:0-1278 GCA_031398525.1 Actinomycetes bacterium
GGCTCGGCATCGTGCGTCTCGACGAGTCCCTCGTGGAGCTCGTGAAGGACGGAAAAATCTCGCTCGAGGTGGCCCGCTCGGTCGCCGAAGCGCCACAAGAGCTCGAAGCGGCATGCGGCGCCAAACCGCAGGCCGAGCCGCAAAAGAAGGCCGAGGGATTCCTCGGGCGAGCGCGGCGGCGCAGTGTTTGCCCTGGTCCTGGCCGATTCGTTCCGTCTGCGGCTCAACTTTCTCACGGGTTTCGTGCTCGATATCCTCCCCGGGTGGGACTCGCTGATGGCCCTGCCGCAGGACGAGAAGCTGCGTCAAATGGGTGACCCGCATGCCCGCGCCGAGTGGGACCGGCTCGCCCAAACCGATGGCCCGGTGAAGGCCGTGGCCAACTGGGGCTCGTACCGGTTGCTCGAATGCTTCAGCGACGCGACCAAGCCGTACGAGGGCCGCGAGGTCGGCTCGGTTGCCACCGAGTTGGGCTAGTCGGCGTGGGACACGTTGTGCGACATCGTCATCGCCGACCGCCTGCGTACCGTGATCGCCAACCCCGATCGCGGCCAGGACGATGCCTCATGGAGTCGCCGCGTCGAGGCCTGGCGTGACCCCCGAGCAATCATCGGGGCCTCCGACGCCGGCGCCCACCTCGACATGATCGATACCTTCTCTTTCTCTACCACGGTCCTCGGCCGGGCCGTCCGAGAGCGGGGGATGATCTCGATCGAAGAGGCCGTCAACCTGATCACTGATCGCCCGGCCCGGTTGTACGGCCTGCGTGACCGTGGCTTGATCGCCGAGGGCTATCACGCCGACCTGGTGATTCTCGATCCGACGACGATGGGCCCGGCCCCGGTGTATACCAAGTTCGACCTCCCCGGCGGTGCTGGACGGGTGTACGGCGAGGCCGAGGGCATCAACCACGTCTTCGTCAACGGCGTCGAGTGCGTCGCCGATGGTGAACTGCTTGACGCCCGCCCCGGCACGCTGATCCGCTCGGGTCGCGATACCGACACCGTCACCGCCCACTGAGTTCGCCGGTCGCCGAGCGGCGTCCCGTCAAGCGGCGTCCCGCCGAGCGGCGTCCCGTCGACCGGCAAGTCAGGTCGGCAAGTCAGGTCGGCAAGAACAAGGTTTCGGTGGTCACGCCTTCGTAGGAGGTCAGTTCGACGTGGACGTCGGCGCCGTCCATTCGGGCCAGGCCGCCGGTTTCGAGGGCGCAAAACAGCTCGCTGCCTGCTCCGACAGGCACGGTGACACACGTCGCCGGGAGCCCGGCGATGACCTCGG
>JANNNL010000028.1:0-2791 GCA_031398525.1 Actinomycetes bacterium
TCTCGACCGCCGGCCGTAACTCGAGCAGGATCGCCTCGGCCGACCGTCCCATGGACCGATAAGAGTTCGCCAAGTTCGCTCTGGCCGTGAGGGTGGCGGGGTGATGGTTGCCAAGACGTTGCGCTGCCAGTTGTAGCGCAGCTCCAAACGACTCGATGGCCGCACCCACGTCTCCCGCATACTGACGTGCCGCAGCACAATCGTCGAGTATCCACCACAATGTGCCGGCTTCTTCGGGCATACCGGCCGAAGTTTGGTGGGCCTGCTCCGCATGCGGAGCCAGAAGATGGCAAGCAGCCCAGTTCTCGACTTCCTATGCGTCGCCTGGACTTTGGTGGCGGAGCATGCGCACAGCGAAGCGGCCGGAGTCGTGTGGAGCTTGGCGACGGGTGGCCGCTTGGACGACGCGGTGGATATCGATCGTGGCGCCGTCGGTGGCGACCAAGGAGAACTGATTGAGGGCGGCGATGGCTTCGAACACGGCTTCGGTGTCGTCGTCGGTCGGTGATCCGTCTGCGGCATCGTCGTCGATCTCCGACGGGTGACCGGTGAGGTATTGGTCGTTGGCTGCGGCGGTGAGCCACTCGTTGGGGAGGCCTTCGGGGGCGATCCAGGCGAGGGCTGCAAGGATCTTGGGGGCGAGTGGGGCCTTCGCCGCAGCCGCGTCGACGGAGACTTGCCAGGTGTCCCAGGTGGTCCGTTCGTAGTCGAGGGGGATGGTCTCGTCGGGGAACGGGTTCTTCGAGGCGTCGTCGAGCAGGCTCAGGTAGCGGGCGAAGGTGTTGACGTTCGAGGCGGCGACCCATGCGCCGGCCTGTTCGAGGGCGAGGGGGAGTCCGCCGAGCCTCACCGCCACCGTCGCCGCGGCGGGTTCATCGGCGGCCTTCGGGTTGTTCTTGCGGACCCGGTCGCGCAGGAACGCTTCGGCGACGGCGGGGGTGAGCACGCCGACCCGGTGACGTGGCCGAGGCGGTCGAAGCTGCGATTTCGGCTGGTGACCAACACCATTCCGCCGCCATCGGGAACGTAGGGGGCTATGTCGGTCTCGGCGATGGCGTTGTCGAACACCAGCAGCCACGGGCGCTCAAGTTGGGCGAGGTGGGTGACGAGCATCTGAACCCGGTCGCGGGGGTCGTCGTACTTGGGGATCCCGAGGCGTTCGGCCAACGCGACCAGGTCGTCGATCAGCGTGGAGTCCTGTTCGGCGCGCACCCACGCCGGGTCGCAGCGCCTGCATGTCGAGACACACCCGCTTGCCGCGTGCTTCCAGCAGTTCGGTGAACCGGCGCGCCGTGGCGCGTCGGGCCCGGCATGGGCAACAAAGACGTCCCACTCGGCCGTTGGGATCACGGATGGCGACCCTAGTTTGCCTTGGTTGCGGCGTGCTTGCGGGAAGCACGAATGCCGCCGAAATAGGCCGCTCGGTTTCGCCCGGACATGGTACCGATGCATGGTACATTAGTCCTGCTAAATTGATGTTTTTGTTTTGAAAACAAACAGGTGTTCGACTAGAATTCGATCATGTTCGAGGACCTCGCCACCGCGATCCACACCCTCGACACCTGTGCCTCCGGCCCCGAAATCGCCGCGCTCGCTGCGTTGCATCATCAACTCGGAATCCGCATCGCTCAAGCCGCCCATACGTTCAATGAATCCGGTTCGTGGGGTATTGACGGTGCGGTATCCGCCAAGAACTGGCTCACCGCCCACAGCCAGTTGAGCGAGAGCGCGGCGTCACGATTGTTGAAGTCCGGGAAGCAACTTCACGCCCTGCCGGTCACCGCCACCGCAGTGTTGGACGGTGACCTCGGGTCGGGACAACTCGAGGCGATCCTCGCGTGTGTTGGCAACTCGCACCTCGAGAAGTTCGCGTCGTTCGAACAGACACTGATCCCGCAGTTCGTCGGCATGGACCCGCGACGCACCGCGATCGCGATGCAGCACTGGAAAAACGTTGTCACGTCCGACGACCCACCCGCGGCGGAACCCCCGGAGTCGGTGCATCTGAACAATCTGCCTGACGGCCGCTACGCCCTCGACGGCACCCTGTCGGAAGACACCGGCGCGACCGTCACCGAAGCGATCCGCGCGGCCGCGACCGAGGACAGCAAAGACGAAGCTGAACGGGCCCCCGCTCAGCGTCGTGCAGACGCGTTACGCGACATCTGCCAGTTCTACCTTGACTGCCACCCTGCGGCCGGTCCGGCGCTCAACCGTCCGGCGATGGTTGTAGTCGTCGACATTGAAGTCCTCGAACGACGCGCCCCAGGGATCGCATCACGGTTGGACGGCAAGCCGCTCAAACGGGCGGTACTTGACCGGATCGCGTGTGACTGTGACATCCACCGGATGATCACCAACGGCCCCGGCGTAACCATCGACTTCGGCCGCAAAACCCGACTCATCAGATCGATTACGCGCCGTGATCAACGCTCGCGACGGTGGATGCCGGTTCCCCGGATGCCGGAAACCGCCATCGGACTGCCAAATCCATCATGTTGTGCCATGGCCCGAACAAGGCACCACCGACCAAACCAACCTGGTCTCCCAATGTTTGCGGCACCACCAGATCATCCACACGACCGGGTGGCACAACAAACTGCTACCCGGCGGTGTGTACGAACTCGTCGGTCCTAGCGGCAAGGTCCTGCACAGCTACCCACGCGGCACCGACCAACCCATACTCGCCCTCGTCTGACCCTGAGGCGGGGCCGGGGCCGGGCCGGTCAGCCGATCGCGGCGTCGCCGGCAGCGAGGAGGGCGTGGACCATCTGCGACATCGGGGTAGGCA
>JANNNL010000059.1:0-1344 GCA_031398525.1 Actinomycetes bacterium
CCTCGATGGGTGAGTACTCAGCCGAACGGGCCGGCCACTCTCTGGAGCGCACGCCGAATCCAGTGGTCGCCGGCGGCGGATTCGAGCGGTCTTCGGTGGCGGTGCCGCCGTACGATCGCCGAGTGCATCCACGATTGAGTACCCGCTGGTGTGAACTCGCCGGTGTCGAGACCCCCATTGTTCAGACCGGGATGGGCTGGGTAGCCGGGCCCCGGTTGGTGTCGGCGACCGCCGAGGCTGGCGCCCTCGGCATCCTCGCCTCGGCGACGATGGACTTTGCCCAACTCACCGCGGCGGTTGCCGAGGTCAAGGCCCGGACGAGTCGGCCGTTCGGCGTCAATCTGCGGGCCGACTCGGCCGACATCAACGATCGCGTCGCCCTGCTGATCGACCAGCAGGTACGCGTCGCCTCGTTCGCCCAGGCTCCCAAGGAAGCGTTGATCTCGCGACTGCGCGACGCGGGGGTGCTCGTCGTGCCGTCGATCGGGGCGAAGCGCCACGCCGAGAAGGTCATCGCCTGGGGTGTCGATGCGATCTTGGTGCAGGGTGGCGAGGGTGGCGGGCATACGGGGTCGGTGCCGACGACGGTGCTGCTGCCCCAGGTTGTTGACGCGGTCGCCGGTCGGGTGCCGGTGCTCGCGGCCGGCGGCTTCTTCGACGGGCGGGGCCTCGTCGCCGCCCTCGCCTACGGGGCCGACGGCATTGCGATGGGCACCCGGTTCCTGTTGACCAGCGACTCGGCCGTTCCCGACTCGGTGAAGCAGTACTACCTCGGCAAGACCGTCTCCGATACGGTGGTCACCAAGCAGGTCGACGGCGTGCCCCACCGGGTGCTGTCGACGCCGTTGGTCGATGAGCTTGAATCGGGCCGCGGGCGCGCACTGGCGTTGCCGAGGGCGTTGCTCAACGCCCATCGGTTCCGGCGGATGACCGGGCTGAACCTGGGCACGATGCTGAAAGAAGGTCTGGCGATGCGCAAGTCGATGGGGCTCTCGTGGACCCAGATGGTGATGGCCGCCAACACGCCGATGCTGCTCAAGGCGGCGCTCGTTGACGGTGAAGTGGGTAGCGGAGTGATGGCGTCGGGCCAGGTCGTCGGAGTGATCGACGATCTGCCATCGTGCCGGGAGCTGGTCGAACGGATCGTTGCGGAGGCCACCGAGGTGTTGGAGGGATTGACGAGATGATCGCGTCGACAGTGTTGGACGGCGCCGATGCGGTGCGCTCTGCCGTAGGGACTCACCTGGGGTATAGCGACTGGATCACGGTCACCCAGGAGCAGATCAACCTGTTCGCCGAGGCGACCGGCGACCACCAATGGATCCACGTCGACGTCGCCCAGGC
>JANNNL010000117.1:0-5283 GCA_031398525.1 Actinomycetes bacterium
CATGGCCCTCGGCCTGCCATACGACTCCGACGCAGGTCGGGGTTGGGCCGGGGCAATCACCGCTTTGATGACGGGTCACGCCTACGCCACGTCGGCCAAAATCGCGGCCCGCATGGGGCCGTTCGCCGGCTTCGCCGACAACGAGGAGCACATGCTCAAGGTGCTGCGTATGCACCGCGACGCCAGCTACATGATCGATCATCCGGCGATCCCCGATGTGCTGCTCGACGCGGCGCACGACTCATGGGACTCGGCCGTGCGTGACGGCGAGGAGTTCGGCGTGCGCAATTCACAGGCCAGCGTGCTCGCCCCCACCGGCACCATCGGTTTGATGATGGACTGTGACACCACCGGTATCGAGCCCGACTTGGGCCTGGTCAAGCTGAAGAAGCTCGTTTGTGGCGGCACGATGTCGATCGTCAACCAGACGATTCCGCGAGCGCTGCGCAAGCTTGGCTACGACCCGACGCAGATCAGCGACATGGTTGCCTACATCGATTCGAACAAGTCGCTGATCGGTGCACCGCACCTGGCCCCCGAGCATCTGGCCGTATTCGCGTGCTCGATGGGTGACAACGTCATTCACTACGAGGGTCATGTGCGGATGATGGGGGCGGTGCAGCCGTTCATCTCGGGGGCGATCTCCAAGACCGTCAACATGCCGGCCGAGGCGACAATCGAGGAGATCGAGACGCTTCATCAGCTCTCGTGGGAGCTCGGTCTCAAGGCCGTGGCGATCTACCGCGACAACTGCAAGGTGGCCCAGCCGCTGTCGACAGCCAAGAAGGGCGACGACCCGGCTCCGGTCGCCGCCGCTCAAGTGATCGAGAAGGTTGTCGAGAAGCTCGTCCACCAGCCAATTCGCCACAAGCTGCCGCGCAGCCGCAGCGCCCGCACGTTTGAGTTCCGGGTGGCCGACTGCAAGGGTTTCGCAACGATCGGCGAGTACGCCGACGGCCGTCCCGGCGAGATCTTCCTGACGGTCTCGAAGCAGGGCTCCACCCTGTCGGGGATCATGGACGCCTTCGCCAAGAGCATTTCGTACGGCTTGCAGTACGGCGTGCCGCTGCGGGCGTTCGTCGAGGCGTTCGTCAACAGCCGCTTCGAGCCCGCCGGCATGACGGACGATCCCGACGTCCGGTTTGCTTCGTCGATCATGGACTACCTGTTCCGGCGCCTCGCCCTCGACTACATGTCGTACGGCGAGCGTGAGGCACTGGGCATCTTTTCGATCGATGAGCGTCTGCAGCCCACGTTGCCCGGTGTGGAGGAGTCGGTGATCGAGACGTCCACCGGCAGCGAGGTTGTTGCCGATCCCAAGACGATCCCGTCGGCCGGCGAATTGGCCGCTCAGATGAAGTTCGGCGCGATCGCCCCGGCGCCGTCGACCGATCACTCGCCGGCGCAGGGGATGTCCCGCCCGGTGTACAAGTCGGACGCACCGATGTGCATGCAGTGCGGTGTCCAGATGCAGCGGGCTGGTGCCTGCCACGCCTGCCCGAGCTGTGGCTCGACGAGCGGTTGCAGCTGACCGTTCAAGTCTCCCGGTACTGCGGCTCGCGGGGCGCGTGAACAGCGGTCTGGATCTCTTCGGAGGTCCAGACCGTGCGCTTTTTGGCGGCGATGCAGGTATCAGCCCGGCCCAGCGAAAGACTGGCTACCAGGGAAGACCGCTGGGCGGGACGCACTCGGGGGTGCGGTAGCGCGTGATCCAGCCGCGCTCCCCGCCGCTTTCGACGAGGGCCAACGCGGCGCGAAGATTCGTTCTCGGGTCCATCAACTCGATGGCGGCAGCCTGACGCGACAGTTGAGGCGATGACAGCACGCCGACATTGCCGAGGAAGGCGCGATTGCCGAGATTGATTTGCAGGAGGCCGACTGACCCACCGCTTGGGTCGCCGCGGTTCCATGCGCCCGGATCGCCTTTCGATTCCCGACAGATGCGGTACAACCACTTGTCCACGTCGTCGAGCCCTGAATCCACAACAGCCCAGTACCACCTATCGACTTCGGAGCGTGGATGCCGAGGCCGCACGAGGTCGAAACGGTTGCGTTCGAGGGCGAGCTCATAGCTGATGCCGTCGGCGGCGGCCCGAGCGCTCGCGCTGGCATCGACGACTGTCGTCGGGGTCGGCGGATCGGACCGGGGACCCCGCGGGGTCTCCCGATCTGCGGTGGATCCCGCATCGGCCGACCCATGAAGCGGCGGGTGGTCAGATGTTGTCGCAGTCGGGGGATCGGTCGATGCCGGAACCTCGGTCGTCGTCGGCTCCGGCGGACCCGTGGTCGACGGCGGTTCTTGCGTCGTTGGTGGCTCCGACGTTTCGGTCGTCGTGGTCGAGTCCGGCGGGTGCGTCGTGTCCGGTGACACCGTCGAGTCGGGGGGCAGCGTCGTGTCGGGTGTCGTCGTGTCAGGGGGGACGGTCGAATCGAGTACAACGGTCGTGTCGGGCGGTGCCGTCGTCGATGGGTCGGTCGTTGTCACGACAGTCGTTGGTGCCACCGTGGAACCGATCGTGGTGCTTGCGTTGGCCGCCGACGGGCCGCCAGGCTCCGCCCCGGCCGAAGGCAGGCCACAGGCGGAAAGTGTTGCAAGAATGACCACTGTGAGGGGTCGATATACCGCCATATGTGCCGTATCCTAGACAGGGGATTCGGCGAATTCGACTGGTCCTATTGGCCCATCCGCCGAACCGCTATGGTCGATGACTCATGGCCAATCTGCGGTTTTCCTTCGGGACGATGGGCTCAGGCAAGAGCACGGTGGCCCTCCAGATCCATCACAACATGGGTATGGGTGGCCTGCGCGGTCTGCTCCTGACGAAGCTCGATCGCGATGGTTCGCAGGTCACGAGTCGGCTGGGGGTAGCCGCTCCAGCGATCGAGGTCACCCCCGATTTGAACCTATATGACCTGGTCACGTCGTATTGGCCGATTCACTACCTGGTCTGCGACGAGGCTCAGTTCTATACGCCCGCGCAGTGCGACCAGTTGGCACGGGCGGTCGATGACTTTGCTGTCGATGTCTACGCCTTCGGTCTGATCACCGATTTCCGGGGTCAACTCTTCGAAGGCACGAGACGGCTGCTCGAAGTCGCCGACGAACGGGTGCCCATGCAGGTTGAGGCCCGCTGTTGGTGTGGCTCTCGCGCCACCTACAACGCTCGCCTCGTCAACGGCCGGGTGGTCTACGAGGGCGAGACCGTGGTTGTGGGGGACACGAACGACGAGCACGATCAGCCATTGTTCGGCGATGTGGTTCGCTACGAACTGCTCTGCCGCCGTCACTACCGCAGCGGCCAACTTGCAGTGGCCGACGAATAGCGCGAACTGCGACGCAGAGTACTGGCTAGCCGATGCGGGCATCCAGCGCCGCGGTCGGCGCATCCAGCGCCGCGATGCGGCTCAGCCAGGTGAGCGATACATAGCCGGCTCGGATCGCGCCGACATCGGTCAGCGGATCGGGCTCCGACGGCAGACCCCACTCGAACGAGGCCGAATAGGCGTCGTGGTGGCCGGGCTTGGGCTCCAACCGGACGTTGGTGATCGAGCGCCCCGGACGGGTGGCCAACGACGTGTACCGCCAGCCGAGGATCTCGTCGAGTTCGAGATTGGGAACGTTGACGTTCAATGCCGACGGCTCGATCGGCGGCTCGACGAGTAGATCGCCGACGACCTGCGAGGCGATCTCGCCCGCGGTTGCCCAGCGTTGTCCAACGAGCATGTCATCCCACGCCTGACCCTCGATCGCCCCAACCGTGACGTCTTGGCTGACGGCCACGCCGGTGATGCCCGCATTACGTCCGGTCAACACCGCCCCGATTGTCCCCGAGTGATACGGCGTTCGAGCACTCGTATTCGCGCCGGGGTTGATTCCTGCGACGACCAGGTCGAATGGGCCCGGACCGAACGCGCCGGAGACGGCGAACCGGACGCACAGCGCCGGCGGACCGGCGACCGTCCACACCTCGTCGAGACCATCGAGAGTCACTCGGTGAACGTCGGGCCGGATGAGGTGAAGCGCCCCGAGCGCGGCACCCGCTCCCGAGTACTCCGAATCGGGGGCGACGACCACGACATCACCATGGACTCGCATCGCCCGAGCAAGGACGTGCAACCCTTCGGAATCGATACCGTCGTCGTTGGTCAGCAGAATGCGGGGCATGGTCCTATTGTGGCCGCCCGGTGGCATTGTCCAGTGCGAGCGCCGTCGGATCGATGACTACCAGGCGCAATCCATCCGCTTGATGCCGTTGATGAAGGCACTCTGTAGCCACGCTGGTTCCCCGGTGATCTGCATTGTTGGTAGACGTCGGCGAATCTCGTCGAACATCACGCCGACCTCGCGTCGGGCCAGGTTGGCACCTAGGCAGAAGTGCGGTCCGCCGGCTCCGAAACCCACTTGCGTTGGGTTGAGCGGACGGGCGATGTCGAAGGCTTGCGGATTGTCGAACACCCGCTCGTCCTTGTTGGCCGAGGTGTACCACAGCACGACCTTTTGGCCCGCGGCAATCTTCTGGCCGCGGATCTCGGTGTCTTCAGTGGCCGTTCGCCGGAAGTGAATGACCGGCGTGGCATAGCGGACGATCTCGTCAACGGCCGTGCGGGTATGGGTGTCGAAGTCGTTGAACCACCGGCTGCGCTGATCGGGATACAACGTGAGCAGCCGCATGCCATGGCTGATCGCGTTGCGGGTGGTCTCGTTGCCGGCCACGACGAGGAGGATGAAGAACGAACCGAACTCCTGCGGCGTCAGCTGCTCACCGTCGACGGACGCCCCCATCATCACGCTGGTGATGTCGTTGCGAGGGTTCGCCCGCCGGTCCTCGCCCAGCGACTGGGCGTACATGAACATCGCCAACGCCTCGTTCATCAACTGCTCGAAACTGGTGACGTACTCGGGGTCGCCAACGCCGAGAATCGTGTTGGTCCAGCGGAAGATCTGCGCTTCGTCGGCTTCCGGGATGCCCATCATCTGGCAGATCACCTTCAACGGCAACTGGGCGGCGACGTGCTCGACGAAGTCACATTGACGTTCGGGGAACTTCTCGAGCAGTTCGTCAACCAAAGCGGCGGCGGTCAGCCGGACTCCTTCCTCGACCTGGGCGACATTCTTGGGGGTGAAACCCTTCGAGACGATCGAGCGCAGCCGGAAGTGGCGCGGATCGTCCATCGCAATCATCGATCCGAAGCTGGGGCTGCAAACCGATTGGCAACCCCTCACAGCGCACCCGGAAGCCACGTTCACGAACCTCTCGCCGGGGAAGTATACGTTTGAGGTGA
>JANNNL010000144.1:0-4339 GCA_031398525.1 Actinomycetes bacterium
GCCGACGATCGCGACCGCCGCGCCAACGAGCAGCTCCGGGCGGAGTCGGCGATGAGCCACGACGAACAGCACCCCCGCCACCACCACACCGGCGAGGGGCGCGGCCCAGCCCAGCGGTCGGCCGGTCACGCCGATGCGAGCGAGGGTTCCGGGGCCGGCGCCCCACCACGCCGCGACTCCGGCGAGCGGAGTGGCTGCAGCCAGGGCGGCCAACGCCGTCGCTCGGTGCTCTCGGCCGGCAAGCAGGGCGACCAGCGCGCCCGCCGCGACGAGCGGACCGATCGGTAGCGACACCAGCGCAGCGACACCGGCGAGGCCGAGGATCATGGCCACCATCTGGGCGGCCGGCATCAGCAGCCCTCGGCGTCGCCGGTATTGGACGTCGTTGACCACCACACCAACCGCGCCGCCGACGGCGACGCAGACTGGCCAGGTGCCGCCAGCCGCAGCCGTCACTGCAATCGCCGCCGGAGTCGAAATGCTCGATCCCAGATGGGCGACGATCCCCGACGTGGTTGGTACCGAGCGCCGGGTCATCTCCCCGACCCCAACGATCAGGAACGTAGCCACCATCAGCCCGAGGGCCTTGACGACATCGGGGATCGCTGTCCACCGACTCGTCACCACGGTCGAAGCCGCGACCAGGAGTAACCCTGCTCCGATGGTGGCGAGCCAACCTGCCGCATGACCGGTGGCCAGTGTCGGTTGAGGTTCAGTCCGAGCCGGGGGAGTGGGCGTGGTCGACGGGAGACCGGTCGGGGTCGGCGGGCCCGGAAGAGTGGGTGGAGGAAGGGTCATGTCCGCATTGTCCCGCGCCCACCGACGGAGCGAAATCCGTGGTTTCCCCTACTACGACGTAGGGGTCTACTTGCTCAGTCGAGCCGGTACCCAGCGCATGACTGTTCAGTCGAGACCATGCTCGACGGCGTAGCGGATGAGATCGGCTCGGCGCGAGAGGTGCAGCTTGCCGAGGATGTTGCGGACGTGGTTCTCTGCAGTGCGAGCCGAAATGACCAGGTCACGACCGATCACCGCGTAGGTGTGACCGCGGGCGACCAGTTGGAGCACCTCTCGTTCGCGATCCGAAAGTGGGCTGCCACCAGCCGATTTGGCCAGTCGCCGAAACTCACCCAGGACGAGGGCCGCAAGCGAGGGCGAGAACACCGGCTCGCCCGCCGCGGCACGGCGGAGTTCGGCCCGCAACTCATTCATCGGCGTGGTCTTCAGCAGGTAGCCGGCCGCTCCCGCAGCAACGGCATCGAGCAAGTCCCGCTCTGCCTCGCTGACCGTCAAGATGACGATCGGGCACATCGGTGCGCAGGCCCGCACCACGGCCAGTCCACCGCCCCGCGGCATGTGCAGATCGCACACCAGTAGATCGGGCTGCCGGGCACGAACGACATCGATTGCTCCCTCGGCATCATCGGCCTCTCCGACCACGTCGAATTCGTGGCCCAACTCGGCCCGTAGACCCGCCCGCACCACGCCATGGTCGTCGGCGAGGACGACTCGAAGTATGCGACCCGTCATCTCGTCCACAGACGAATCTCCGTCCCCTGACCTTGCACCGAGACCACCTCGGCTCGACCGTCGGCATCGACCATTCGCCCGACGATCGAACCGATCAGTCCACGATGTGTCGCCGTGGCCAACGCGGCCTCGACGTCGAAACCTACCCCGTCGTCGTTGACCGTCGCGAACACGTCGCCCGCGTCGTCGGTCTCAGCGAAGACCACGATCCTCGTCGCCTGCGCGTGTTGCGCGGCGTTGGCAACAGCCTCGCCTACGGCTCCGGCGAGCGCGTGAACGCGGCGGGAGTCGGTGGGTCCACCTTCGTCGATGACGTTGACAACGACGGGTATGTCATAGACCCCCTGAACCCGCTCGACCGCGGCCCGCAGCCCGGCCTCGAGGGTGTCCTGCGATGGTTGGGCGGCGGCACCGAACAGATAGGCGCGCAGCTCCCGATCGCTTCGCCGGGCGATCGCGGCCAGTTCCGGGTCGCGGGTGGCCGTCCGCTGCTCGACGACGGCAAGCGTTTGAAGGACGGTGTCGTGCAGCGTTCGGGCGACATCGTCGCGGGCGCGCCGGGCGAGGACCTCGGTTTCGACTCGGCGCAGAACGCGGACCAACGACGCGCCCACGCCCCCGGCGACCGCTAGAAAGACCACCGACGAGGCCACCGAGACATGGTGCTTGGCCGAGTACGCCTCGAACCGATTGCCGATCGCACCCACGTAGCGGCTCGCCCCCACTGCGGCACCAGCGGCAACTGCCCATGGTCCGAGCGCGACGGCCGCGTGCAAAACGGCGATCAACGGCCATTGCCCGGCCAGGTTCTGACTGGTGGCAAAGACATGGCCCGGCTCGTACACGAAACCGTCGCCGGTATACAGCGCCACCGCCAAGGTGAGATCGAAGATCACGTACGGCGCGGCGATGAGCAGCTCAGGCCGATGTCGGAGCGCAAGTGTCGTCAGCGTGCACCCGATGAAGACGAGGACCAGAAGGACTACGGCGACCAGGGGATGGGCCAACGCATCACCCGAGAACGCCACGACGCCAGCAAGCCACAGCCACGCCACCCAGCGCGCTGCACCAAGCGCTTGAAGTAGGATTCGTTCGGTTGGAAGCGGACGTTGCAGCGGCAGAGGAACATTCTGCCTGCAAATCGAGGGTCATGCCAGAGAATTCATCTCCACTTTGAGTGGCATCGAAGCGCTTCAAGTGAGATATTCCAGGGGACACGCACCATCGTGCCCGAGCGCGGCAATGAATTCCGTCAAGACTTGGGTCAACTCGTGAGCGCCGCGTCTCCCAGAGCGAGATGTGTGTTACACTTTGATGACGAAGATGGTTCCAATGAAATGGAACCATCCGGGGCTATCGGGCGTCACATGTATCAACGGCACACATTGGGGCCTCCTGATGAGGTGTTGCGGGCCTGAATGAAGGAGGAACAGAGTGCTCCAGTCGAAATTGGTGGGATTCGGTGCACTCGGCGATGAGGTAGCGGTCATCATGCTCAGTGCCGCGGCGGCATTTACCCTGGCGCTTGCTCTCTGCTTGCGCCGACCCGCAGACAAGTCACGGGGGCGGAAACCCAAGGACGGCGACCTGCAGATCGAGCAGAGTGGGAGCATCGAACATCAGTTCGACCTCATGAGGTAGTCTGAAGGATGTGACTCTTTTAGCACTGCCGTCGATCGGCAGTTTCTTCCCGAAGTCCGGGGTTCGCAGTCGAGTCGATCGACACCGGATCTCGTTAGCCTCGCACCGATGAGCGACAAAATCGTCGTGCGTGGCGCGCGGGAACACAACCTTAAAAACATCTCCGTCGACATCCCTCGCGACAAGCTTGTTGTCTTCACGGGATTGTCGGGCTCGGGGAAGTCGTCGCTTGCATTCGACACGATCTACGCCGAGGGGCAACGCCGCTACGTCGAGTCACTCTCGGCCTATGCCCGCCAGGTCCTCGGCCTGTTGGACAAGCCCGACGTCGACTTCATCGAAGGCCTGTCGCCGGCGATCTCGATCGACCAGAAATCTGCAGCGCGCAACCCACGGTCGACCGTGGGCACGATCACCGAGGTCTACGACTACCTTCGCCTGTTGTACGCCCGCATCGGCGTGCAGCACTGCCCCCACGACGGCACCCGGTTGGGTCGCCAAACGCCCCAGCAGATCGTCGACCGGGTGCTGCAGTTGCCCGACGGAGCGCGGTTCCAGGTGCTCGCACCGGTCGTGCGCGGCCGTAAGGGTGACTACGACACGCTGCTCGCCGACCTCTCGGGGCAGGGTTTCGTGCGGGCGCGTATCGATGGTCAGGTCGTCGACATCTCCGAGTTCCTGAACTCCGGCGAGAAACTGGCCCGCTACGAAAACCACACCATTCAGGTCGTCGTTGACCGCTTGGTCAAGCGTGACGGTCTGGAACGGCGCCTTACCGACTCGCTCGAAACCGCTCTGCGACTCGCCGATGGCGTCGTCGAGATCGAGATGGTGCCCCGCGATGGGGAGTCGTCAGATGACGAAATCCTCTCGTTCAGTCAACATATGGTGTGCTCGGTGTGCGGAACCAGCTACGACGAACCGGCCCCCCGCAACTTCTCGTTCAACTCGCCGTACGGCGCCTGCGAGAAGTGCGATGGCCTGGGTACGAAGTACGAGGTAGACCCTGAGCTGGTCATTCCCGACTCCGACCTGTCGTTGCAAGATGGGGCGATCGCCCCGTGGCGCAGCGCCACCACCCAGAACATCCACCGGATGAACGAATCCGGTGCCGTGGCATTCCAGATCCACGTGAAGGCCCCGAGGGCGAAGCTGCTTGACGATCAGC
>JANNNL010000157.1:0-9150 GCA_031398525.1 Actinomycetes bacterium
CGTAAACGGCGGCATCGGCCCATTGGGCGGCGATGCCGACGGTGGGAGCCGGCGGGCACGAGGCGGTACCGAGCGACGCTTTGAGGATCGCTCCACCGACGATCGGGGTGCGATCGATCGCCCGCCGCAGCGACACAGCCAACTCCTCGGGGCCGGGCACCTCGTCGCCACCGACGATGAGCACCGCAAACTCGTCGCCGCCGATACGAGCCACAGTCGCTCCAGCGGGCACCGCTCCGAGGAGCGCGGCACCGGCCGCCGCAATCAGCCCGTCGCCGGCGGCATGCCCGAGGGTGTCGTTCGTCAGCTTCAGATCGTCGAGATCGAGCAACGCCATCGTGGCCCGCCGACCGGGGGTTTCAGCCACGTAGCGCTCTGCGGCTTCGAGCGCTTCTTGCCACGCACGCCGATTGCCCACAGTCGACAATGCATCGGTACGAGCCTCTTCCTCGGCCTCGACCACAGCCTCACCGAGCGACAGCGTTCGCTTCACCTGCAACCGACGATCGTACGCAAGCAGCCGGGTCAGCAGCACCGGACAGGACAACAGAATGAAGCTCGCCGCCCGGTGCCCGCTGGCCGCGAGAACCGCCGACAACCCGACCGGTGCCATCAGTGCGTCGGTCGCGAAAGTCCAGCTCATAGGCCCGATGAGATCGCGCAGATTGACCCCCAGCGCCCATGCCCGAACGCCTCCGACGAACGCGTCTATGGCGAACTGGGCGCCGAGGGCTGCCACGTATATGGGCCAATCGTCGAGGCGGGCACTTCCACGGCTCCACAGGATGGCCACTGGGCCGATGCAATGCCAGCCGTTGAACGACCGCACCATCAACGTTCGCCACAATGGTCCGGGTTCACGGTCACGGCCGCCAGGAGCGACGAGCAGCGCGATCAGCACAGTGAGCGGTACAAGTTGACGAGGGAGCAGAAACAACATACCGACGAGGACCGGTTCGGTCGGTACGGCACTACCAGCCGAGGATTCGAACTCAGTGTGATACGCCAACGCATAGAGTCCGACCAGCACGACCAAAGTAACCAGGTCTGCACCCTTGATGGTTCCTGACCCGGCCGTGATACCCAGTGTCAACGCGGCGTAGCCCGTCCCGAGGACGAGTGCGGTCAGCCGATCGCGACCAGAGATTGCCCCGCCGCCGCGATACCAGCCCTCGGCGAGTTCCCGCGCCTCTGGGTGGTCGTCACGACGGCGCCCGCCTACTTGGCCCTCCACGGATCTACCATCACATCATCAACCAGCCATCCCGCGGCCGTTCCGGCCGGCGCAATCACAATTGTGATGGTCTGTTGTCCATTGATATCACGAAGGTCGGGCATCTTGATTCTCGGGGTCGGTGTCCACCCGTACGAGTCTCCTGACATCGAGTACTGCGTCGTCAGTCCACCACCGACGCCGGTGGCGATCACGTGAACGACCAGCTTGGCTCCGGTGATACCGGGCCGTCGCACGAAGAGACGGATCGAGTCCTCGTCTGCACCGACGCAGAAACCTCGCGACGTGACCGAACTGCCGGCAAGCAACTGCATCGACATCATGTCGGACGCCCCGTTGACTCGCCATGGCTCATTCTCCGACACCGTCCAGGCCCAACCGGTCGCCGTCCAACTGCCGACGCCATACTCAAACGTTCCCGACGGTGCGACGAAGTAGCGGTTGGAGTCTCCCCACGGCACGAACGGCGTCGTCGTTGACCGGAGGGTGCAGGCCTTCACCGTTGCCGCACCGGCGGACGACGGCGATGAGCCCGCCAACATTCCAACTACGACCGCGCATCCAACAACGAATCGGCGCGCGTGAAGGTACTTCTCATGCATCAGTGACAACTTCCTCCGTTTTCCTCCGTGGTACTGGAGACATTCGTCGTCACCCAAAGTCGTGCCCATCCTGACCGGCCCCCTCAGTTACTTCGCGCGCCACGGGTCGACCAGAACATCGTCGACCAGCCAGGTTGCCTGGGTGTTCGTCGGTGACACCTCGACTGTGAGGTACTGCAACGACGAGAACTTGCTCATGTCGGGTAGGTCGATTCGATTCGTGAGCAACCATCCGTACTGATTTCCAGACACAACGTAGGTATTGATGTACTTCAGCGTGCTGTTGGGGATGGAAACGGTCAGCTTGATCAGCAAACCCGAGCCAGCCACTCCGGGACTGCGATAGAACAGCCTTACCGCGTCCTCGTTGGGTGCTACACAGAACGTTTGCGAGGTCGCCCGCGAATAGGGGGCGAGCTGCATCGAGCGGGCATGCGTGCCATTGACAACCTTCCATGGCTCGTTGATTGCGACCGATGACACCTGACCCGAAAGCGACCACCCCGTCAGCCCACCTTCCAGTGTTCCTGACGGCGCAACAAAGTATTGGTTGGTGTCGCCCCATGCAGACAAGTACGCAGAAGTCGCTCGGGTCACGCACGGCAGGTTGGCTGAGCCAGCCGGAGCTCCACCTGCCGTCACTGCGGCCACCGCCATCACTGCCGCAATACCGACCCGTAGCCCAAACCTGTGATTCCGCACCTTCACTTTTCCTCCCGAAGCCCAGCAAAGTGTCCCGATGGTAGCTCAATTTTCGGAGCAAATACACCGCTACGTGGTTTTCGGAGAAAATTCACCCGAAACTGCGTTCAATTCCTACCAATCAGGAGGGAAATAGACACTCGAGGTGATCTAAAACTCTCATGTGGCAGTTAGCGACCCACGAAGAGTAGGTATCAGTGCAAGGGTGTTCGGAACTGGAGAACTATTCAAACCTCTCCGGATTTGCAAGCTGGTTGACAACGGCACGGCAGAATTCGGCGGCGGGCGCGCCATCCAGAACCCGATGGTCCCATGTCAAGCTGAGCGTCAGTCGCTTGGTCGTGGCGACCGTTCCACCGCGCAGGATCACCTGATCACGAAGCCGGCCGACGCCGAGTATCGCCGCGTTCGGTGGGTTGATCACCGGGGTAAACCCGTCGACGCCGAACATGCCAAGCGCCGTCACCGAGAATGTCCCACCGTCGTAGTCGGCCACCGGCAACGAGCCTGAACGCGCTCCAGTAGCCAGTCGAGTGGTCTCGGCCGCTAGTGCATCGAGGCTCAGGCGATTGGCGTGGTGCACGACGGGAACGACCAAACCATCGTCGAGGGCCACGGCCAAACCGACGTGGATCTCGGGCAGCACGGCGATGCCGTCGGATGTGACCTGTGCGTTGGCCATCGGATGACTCTGCAGGGCGCGGGCAACCGCGGCGATCACGTAGTCGGTGAAGCCCGGGGCGACACCCGCGGCCTTACGAGCATCGCGATCGGCAACGACCGCATCCATCTCGGCATCCATCATCAGCGTCAGCTGTGCCATGGTCTGGAGCGACGACTGCATCCGCTTGGCAATCGTCCCGCGCATTCCCGACATTCGCACGACCCGAGTCGGCGTCTGGCTCGCTGCAGCGAGCGTCTCGACGGCAGCAGGTGGCCGAGGAGCAGTCGTGAGTACGGGCGCTGGAAGTCGGGACGGCTGCAGACGGGTACGAACGTGGTGAGCCACTCCGTCACGGGTTACCCGACCATCGAGGGGATCGGGGGCGACTGCGGCGAGATCGATACCGAGCAGGTCGGCAAGCTGGCGGGCCGCCGCGGTTGCCACGACGTTCGACGGCTGACGAGGCGACGCCGTGAGCCGAGGCGTCAGGGCTGCGGCCTCGACATCGGCGGCGACGACGCGACCATTGGGGCCAGTCCCCCGAACCGCTTGGATATCAACGCCACGAAGGGCGGCAACGCGTCGGGCATTCGGCGAGATGAATCGCCGGCCACCGTCGGGCATCACACTCCCGACCACCGCGACGGGCTCGATTGCAACCGCCGCGGCCAGCGGTGCTGCGGCTGCCAAGGTGGCCTGGGCCGCCCGCGCCGGAGGGGTTTCGCCCGGGGCCACGAACACGCCGATGACGGTCCCACAGGCAAACGCGTCACCAACTTGGCCGTACTGGTACAGCTCCCCGTCGGCCGACGCGACGACCTCGGTCTCGACCTTGTCGGTCTCGATGCGTAGCACGGCCGTGCCCTCGACGACCGCGGTGGCGTCGGCGACGAGCCATTCGAGGATCGTGCCTTCCTCCATCGTCAAGCCAAGCTTGGGCATCTGGAACTCAGTGGCCATCGAAGGTCTCCGTGTCGTGTTTGTGCTGTTCAGAGTGGGTAGAGAACGTATGCGGCAGTCGAGGCGGCAGGTCGAAGAGCCCGGCCTCAGCCGCCAGGGCGAGGGTCCGTTCGACATCGATGACGATGGGGCCGTCAGTATCGATGCAGAGAATCGCCCGCTGGTTTGCGGCCAGGCGGCGATCACGTTCACCGTCGAACGCGAGGACGCCGGGGCCGACCATCTGGACGCATTGGCCGACGGCCAACGGCGTCACCTCGGCGAGTTCGACGTCGGTAAACGTGCCCGGGGCAATCGGCAACCGCAGCCGGCGGCCCCCGGGGCCGACGCGTACCATCACTCCGCCATCGTCCCACCGACCCATCGGATGTGCCCGCCCGGCGAGAGCCGATAGCCCGGTGCCCATCGGGGTTGCGAAGGCCGCGACCACCATGCGAATCGTCGTCGGGTCGGTCACGGCGCGGGCGCCGACGAAGGTGGTGGCGATCAGGGCGACCTCGACGAGCGCCAAGTCGTCGATGGGTCGGTCGGGCGTCGATGCTCCGTTGGCGAGCGTTTCGATGCGAACCGAGACTCGTTTGGCCTTCCGGCCGACCGCAGCGATGGGAACTGCGCCGGACGCCACGAGACCCGCCGCGCATCCAGCCGCCGTCGCATCGAGGGCCGCCGGGAACACGTTGTTGGTACCCGTCGAGATGGCAATCAGGGGAATGTCGGGCCACCCCATCGCCACGTCGCGACAGGTTCCGTCGCCGCCGAGTGCAATGACGGCGCCGACCCGGCGTCTCCCCATCGCCGCGGCGGCATGGACCGTGTCGCGACGCGACCCACTCACCGGTTCGTCAAGGAGTTCAACCGTCGCCGTGAGATTGAGTCCCTCGACGGCTCGGCGGGCCAGATGATGCGGATCGGCGGCGAGCAGAATGTGGCGCGCCCCCGACTCGGCCGCCGCGATGACCGCCCGGCGAACGATGCCGATCTTGGCGGTGTCGGGGGTATGGCTGGCCTGCGCTACCAGCCGACGGATGTCTTTCCCCGCCAGCGGGTTGACGATCACGCCGACCGTGGCACGCCCGACGCCATCCATCGGTGAACCCACTGCGGGGCTCAGGCCCCGACCAACGGGCGGGCCACAACTGCTCGAATGCCCGCGGAGATCGACGCGGCATCGGGGACGTACAGCGACTCCAACGTCGGGCTGAACGGCACGGGCGAAAACGGCGCTCCGACACGACCGACGGGGGCGTCGAGGTAGTCGAACGCCTCCTCTTGGATCTGGGCGGCGATCTCGGCCCCCAACCCACCGAAGCGGACAGCTTCGTGGACGACGACGGCCCGGTTGGTCTTACGCACCGAGTTGACCACTGTCTCGGTGTCGAATGGCTGCAAGGTCCGCGGGTCGACAATTTCGCACTCGATGCCGTCGGCGGCCAATTGTTCGGCAGCCGCGACGGCCTCGGCGACCATTCGACCATATGCGACAACCGTCACGCTCGTTCCTTCCCGAACAATTGCCGCTTTACCGAGAGGAATTTCGTACAAATCTTCCGGGACGATCGAAGTTGTTCCCAAAAGTCGTTTGTGTTTGACCATCACCGTCGGATTGTCTTCCAGGATGCAGGCCCGCATCAGGCCCTTCATGTCATAGGCGTTCGACGGATACACCACCTTTAGACCCGGAATATGACACAGGATCGCTTCAAGGCTCTGGCTGTGCTGAGCAGCCGCCGAGAGACCGGCACCACCAGTGGTGGTGATCGTCAGCGGCAGCTTGGCCGTACCGCCGAACATGTACTTCAGCTTGGCGGCCTGGTTGACGATCTGGTCCATCGCCACGCAGATGAAGTCCATGAACATCAGGTCGACGATCGGGCGCAGGCCCGTGGCCGCCGCGCCGATGCCGAGCCCGACGATCGCCTGCTCGCTGATCGGAGTATCGACCACCCGGTCCGGGCCGAAGATCTTCTGTAGCCCGCCAAAGGTTCCGAACACTCCACCGAAGGCGCCGATGTCTTCCCCGGCGCAGAACACGTCGGCGTCGGCCTCCATCGACTGGCGGACCGCCTCGTTGAAGGCCATGACGTATCCAAGCTTGCGGCCTTCGGTTGGCCGGCTCGGTTCATTCACTGACGAACTCATGAAGCGCTCCGCAGGGTGTAGACGTCGGCCAGGACCTGGTCGGGGGTGGGAACGGGACTTTCCTCGGCGAAGGTGATCGCCGCTTCAATGTCGGTCCGCAGTTCCTCCCAGACGGCTTCGATCTGCTCGGCCGAGGCGGTGCCGGCCTCAATGAGGTGACCCTCGTACGAGAAGATCGGGTCGCGCCTCTTCCACTCGGCCACCTCTTCATCGGGGCGGTAGCTCAGCCCGAGGTTGCGGATGCCGTGGTGGTTGTAGAAGCGGTAGGTCTTGGCCTCGATGAGCGACGGACCGTCGCCGCGCCGGGCGCGGGCAACGGCCTCGGTGGCAGCTTCGTGGACGGCGACCACGTCCATGCCGTCGACGATCACGCCGGGCATGCCGTAGCCCGCGGCGCGGTCGACGATGTCGGTGATCGCCATCGTCTTGTCGCGCGGGGTGAACTCGCCGTACTCGTTGTTCTCGCAGGCGAACACAATGGGCAGATGTAGGGCACAGGCCATGTTGGCCGCCTCGTGGAAGGCCCCGATGTTGGTAGCCCCGTCGCCGAAGAACGCCACGGCCACCTGACCGCGGCCGCGGTACTTGTTAGCGAACGCGGCGCCGACGGCGATCGGTGAGCCGGCCCCGACGATGCCGTTGGCGCCGAGCATGCCGAGCGACAGGTCGCTGATGTGCATCGAGCCGCCCTTGCCCTTGCAGTAGCCGGTCGACTTGCCCATCAACTCGGCCATCATCCGGTTGAAGTCGCCTCCCTTAGCCACGAGGTGCCCGTGCCCTCGGTGGGTCGAGGTGATGTGGTCGTCGTCGTTGAGTGCGGTGCAGACGCCCGACGCCACCGCTTCCTCCCCCACATAGAGGTGAAGGAAGCCGGGAAGCTTCGCCGCCTCGGCGAGTCGCCCGGCCGCCTCCTCGAA
This sequence comes from Actinomycetes bacterium, assembly GCA_031398525.1. GTDB lineage: Bacteria > Actinomycetota > Acidimicrobiia > Acidimicrobiales > Ilumatobacteraceae > JANMJD01. Next base: position 7,219 of record JANNNL010000157.1, read on the forward strand.
CAGCCGAATGCGGACCATGCGGCGATGGAGGTCCATTTGGACCTCGGTGGACAACTCCACGTCGTCTCCTTGTTTGATGTCGGTACTTGGCGAGGCTCAGTCGGTAGCGCCGCGGGCCCAGCGAAGGGAGCGACGGAGCAATTCGTAGTAGGCGGGCTTGTCCCACGAGCATCGTTCGATGCGCGGGTAGTAGTCGAGCCGAGGTGCCATGTCGTAGTGGCCGCGGCAGTGGCCGAGGGTGTTGTACAGCACTGCGCCCTCGCCGAGTTCCCGCAGGTACATGACCAGATGCGTGGGATCGGTGGCCGTCCAGTCCGACTCGACGAAGCCCCGTGCCGTGCCTTGGAAGGTGGTGTGCAGCAGCGGGTGTAGCGCCGCTTGATCGGCATGTTCCATCAGGTACAACTCGTCGTCGGTCTCGAACGAGTCGATGCCGGCGACGAGCCAGTGATCGGGGTCGCTGACCTCAACGTTGTACATCTGGATAGGTGGATGGGCGACGAACTGGCTGCCCAGCGTGTCGGCCCACAGCGGGAAATCGCGCGGCGCAGCTACACCGTCTGGACCGCCGAGGTCGAGCGCCGAGTTGGTGCCATGCAGCGCCACCCATCGACCGCCGCCCTCGACCCAGGCGCGAATTGCCCGCTGAGCCGGCTCGGTGGGGCGGACATCGCAGGTGTAGCTGACCAGGATCTCTCCTGCGCAGATCGCCGACGTGTCCTCGTAGTCGGGTTGCACCCGCACGCGGAACTCCTCGTGATCAGCGAGCAGCTTCAGGAGTTCCAGGCGGGCGAAGTCGATGTCGTGATACTTGCCCCCCGCCACCAACGTGACGTCAATACGCCGAGTATCAGTCATTGGAAAGTGCTCCGTCTCGGTGTGCTCCGTCGAACGTCCGCGCCGCCAGGCGCAGTGAGACAGCCGAGAGCGGTCAAAGAGAGCGCCAGCGAACGGCGACCAGTCGAGGCCATCGAGAATCGAACGTCCGCGCCGCCAGGCGCAGTGAGACAGCCGAGAGCGGTCAAAGAGAGCGCCAGCGAACGGCGACCAGTCGAGGCCATCGACTTAGTAATTCACACGCTTCAGGAAGCCGCCGTCGACGGTGAGGTTGACGCCGTTGACGTGCTTTGAGCGCGGGCTGGCGAGGAACGCGACGACATCGGCGACGTCTTGGGCGGTGCCCAGCTCGCCACCTGGGTGGGTCTTCGCGCTGGCGGCATAGAAGTCGGGCATTGCTCCCTTAATGCGGTCCCAGTCGCCTCCCTCGATGAAGATCGGTCCGGGCTGGACGACATTGCAACGAATGCCCTTTGCGCCGAGCGTTTGGGCCTGGCCGAGGGTGTAGTTGGTCACTGCGGCCTTGAACGCCGAGTAGCTACCCGAGCCCGAGGCGAAGTGCTCGACGACGGCGGTGGTGCCGATTGAGATGACCGAGCCGCCGCCATCGGCGAGGGCGGGAGTGGCCACTTCGAGGCCGTGGAGCAGCGACATCAGGTCGATATCGAAGTTGTTCTTCCACGCCTCGAGCTTCTTGGCACCCTTGCTTGATGTGTTGTGGACGTAGATGTCAAGTCCACCGAGCTGCTCGATCGACGAAGCCACCCACGCCCGGAACCCCTCGGCGTCGCCGGCATCCACGGCGGCACCGACGACGGTGCCCATCGCCGACATCTCCTCGACGGCCTGAGCGACACCATCGGCGTTGCGGGCGCAGATTGCGACCGAGGCACCCTCGGCGAGCAGCGTCTCGGCGATCGCCCGGCCGATGCCCTTGGTTGCGCCGGTGACCAGCGCCTTCTTGCCTGCAAGTCCGAGATCCATCGTGTACTCCTTAGGTAAAACGGTGGGCCCGCCACAGCGGGCAGCGATCCTGCGATCGCGGTTTCCCGATCGTACGCGGATCGACCGCGTGATGAAGACTGGGACCGTAAT
>JANNNL010000172.1:0-9929 GCA_031398525.1 Actinomycetes bacterium
ATCTGGTGGCCGCTCCGTACATGCCTGGGCCGATGATCACCGACCGCAAATCCCCCGGTAACCCGGTGGTCAACTGGTACAAGACGGCCGACAATCGCTGGTTCTACCTGGTGTTATTGCAGGCCGACCGGTTCTGGGCCGAGTTGTGCGGCGTGATGCAACGCCCCGATCTGATCGCCGATGAGCGCTTCGCCAACATGGGCGTGCGGTACGTCAATCGCGAGGAATGCGTCCGCACCCTCGACGCCATCTTCGGTGCCGAGACGTTGGCCACCTGGCAGCAGCGCCTCGAAGGGTTCAGCGGCGTGTGGGCCCCCGTGCTCGACGCCAAAGAGGTCCACGACCACCCGCAGGTCGGCCCCAACGGCATGATGCCGACGATCACCGACAACGACGGCGTCGAGTTCCGCATTGTCGCCGCCCCGATGTCATTCGACGAGGAGCCAACCATCCCCCAGGGCGCCTCGCCCGAGTTGGGCCAGCACACCGAATCCCTGCCGCTCGATGCCGGCATGGACTGGGACGAACTCACAGCCCTACGCGAAGCCGGTGCTTTCGGCTGAACCTGCCGCACTGGTGCTCGCGGCACAGTCGTGGGCGGCGGTCTCGGTCAAGTCCGCGCGTTGGTCCCACGAGTTCCGCCCGGTGAGGGCCGAGCCGATGGCTTGAATCCGCACGACCTGCTTCAAGTCGGGCGATGCGTCGGCTCGCGAGACGATCACCGCGCACGAGCCGTCGCAGGGGATGTCGCAGTCGTACAGACCGAGCGGCCACGAAACCATCCGGGCATTGAGGTAGTCGTCGAGCGTCAGCGGATCACGAAAGATCGCCTCGCTATAGAGCTGCGCGTGGCGGCGCTGGTTGAGCGGGATCTCGGCGAGTTGCTCGCGGGTCAATCCGTAGTCGTGCATGTAGCGCTGGGCGTACGAACCGATCCAGTTGGCCGCCGAGACGGCCTGGAACGGCACCATCCACTGCATGATCCCGCCGACGCGGGCCGAGCCCGAACCGACCACGCTCGCTCGCCGGGTCGCGGTCTGCGCGCTCGACTCGGTGACGGTGCGGAACACCAACACGTGGTTCGCCAATCCGGCCGACACTGCGGCAACCGCGTTGAACACAGCACCAAGTTGGGCGGGGGTTTCCGCGCCACCCGAGAACCAGTTGAGCTTGAGCCGTAAGGCGTCTTGCACATCGGCGGTGCCGTTGGGCGACATGCCCGGCGAGGCGTCGAACATGCCCGGATAGGTCGACAATCCGTCGATGTCGTCGCGAGTCAGCCCGGCGTCGGCGATCGCCGCGAGGGCTGCTTCGACCGACAACGACAACCCGGTGCGACCGAGCTTGCGTCCGACCTTCGAGCGGCCGATTCCCGAGATGACCGCGTCGCGCTCACCGATCCGTAGTCCCAGGTAGCGGCTCATTTCTCGACTCCTTCGGAGGCGGGCACTGGTCGGAACAGCGGTAGATAGATGTCATCAACCTGTTCGAACACGACCTCCATCGACTGTCCGACCTGCACTCGGGAAGGGTCGACATCGACGAAGCGGGTGGTCAATTGCACCCCTGGGGCGTCATCGAGCGTGACCACGCCAACCACGTAGGGCACCACCATGCCGGGGGCCCACGGTTGCACGTTGATGCTGTAGGCCGCGACAGTCGCCCGGCCCGAGGGCGACTCGGGGGCGACATCCATCGACAGGCAGTCGGGGCAGACCGGCGCTGGCGGATGGAACCACACCCGGCATACCTGGCAGCGATGGATGTGGAGATGCCCGTCGACACCACCCTCCCAGAAGGCGGCGGTGTCGTCGTTGACCGACGGTAACGGTTGCAAACTCATCGAATCTCGCTTCGTTCTGAGGCCGACCGGCACCTCGCTGAAGAGGCCGCGACCGTTAGTTGACGCTACTGTCAGATCACTCGCAAGTATGACCGCTGGAGCCTCGATGGAACGACCCTCACCGCCACCGATCGAGATTGACTCGACGACGGCATTCTTCTGGGAGGGCACCCGAGCGGGCGAGCTTCGCATCTTGCGCTGCCAGTCGTGCGGCACCTACATCCACCTCCCCCGGCCGATCTGTCGGGCCTGTCAGTCGTTCGATCTCGCCCCCGAGCAAGTGTCGGGCCGCGGGACGCTGTACGCCGTCACCCAGACCTTCAAGGCCTTCCACCCGTTCTTCGTCGACCGAGTGCCCTACCTGCTTGCCACGGTCGAGTTGGTCGAGCAGCCCGGTTTGATGCTGCTGTCCAATCTGGTCGGCATCGACGAACCCGACGTGCGCATCGGCATGGACGTCGAGGTTCGCTTCGAAGACCTCGGCGCCTACACGATCCCGGTGTTCGCCCCCGCGGCGGCGCAGGTGCCGGCATGAGCCGCCGGGTCGCCATCGTCGGCGTCGGCTACTCCGACGTCGGCCGTAACACCGGGCTGAGCGAGCGCCACCACGCCGCGCAGGCCGCTACCCGTGCATTGGAAGACGCCGGGCTGACCGCCAAAGACATCGACGGTGCCTCCACCTGGGGCGGCGACGCCGTCGACTTCGCCTGGATGATGGGGTTCGACCGACTGCAGTGGAACCTCAACGTCGGCGTCTCCCCGGCGTTCATCACCCCCGCATACCACGCCGCCCAAGCGGTTGCCGCGGGTCACGCCGAGACCGTGATGTCCTTCCGGATCATGATGCAACAGCCGCCGTCAGCGGCGCTCGCCGCGGGCGCGGCGATGCTTGGATCGCCGAGCCCGGGCGACACCCAGTTCCAGTATCCGTTCGGCGACTTCTCCCCCACCCAATGGGCGGGGTTGATGATGAACCGATACATGCACGAGACGGGGTCGACCGAGGAGACGTTCGCCACCTTCGCCGAGATTCAACGGTCGTACGCGCTGATGAACCCCGACGCGCTACAGAAAGCCCCGTTGTCGGCGGCCGACTACCTCGCCCTGCCCTACATCACCAAGCCGTTGCGCATTCTCGACTGCGACTACCCGTGCGACTCGGGCTCCGCGGTGATCTTCACCACCGAGGAACGGGCCCGTGACCTGCGCCAACCCGCGGTGTTCGTCGAAGCCTCGGCCCTCTCGGCGATCCACGATATGAACTTCGAGATCATGCCCGACATGGTCCGCACCTCCCCCGCCCACTGCGGTTCGGTGCTGTGGTCGCGCACCTCACTGAAGCCGTCGGACGTCGATACCGCCCACCTGTACGACGGGTTCAGCGTGATCACGTTCCAGTGGCTCGAAGCCCTCGGACTGTGCCCCCCGGGGCAGGCCGGCGCGTTCATCGAGGAGGGCAACACCCGCCTCGGCGGCTCCTGCCCGACCAACACCGATGGTGGGGCGATCAACGTCGGCCGCCGCCACGGCGCCAACTTCTGCATCGAAGCCGTCCGCCAACTGCGCGGCCAATGCGGCGATCGTCAGGTGCCCAACGCAGAAGTCTCGGTGTGGGCCAACGCCGTCGGCCCGTTCTCGGGCGCGATGCTGCTCACGAAAGGATGACTCAGATGATCGACCTGACGACCTTCGCCACCGACGCCGAGGCGTTCCTGTCGGCCCACGCCACGCGGGCCCAGTCGGGCACCCCCGAATGGGGCGTCGGCGACGACACCCTGTCGGGATACGCGGCGCGTTCGGAAGCCGATGAACTCGAACGAGTCCGGCTGGCCAAAGCCTGGAAAGCCCTCGAATTCGACGCCGGTTTCGGTTGGATTTCTGGCCCGGTGGACTTCGGCGGCGGCGGCCTGACCGCCGAGCACGACCGCATCTACCTCGAGATGCGCAGCCAGTACGACATCGCCAGCTTGGACGTCTACGGCATCAGCCTCGGCATGGTCGCCCCTTCGTTCCTCAAGTTCGGCGGATCTGACGTGCAGTCGGTCGTCCCGTCGATGTTCCGCGGCGACCTGATCGGCTGTCAGCTGTTCAGCGAGCCCGGAGCAGGGTCCGACGTGGCTGGCCTGTCGACCCGGGCCGAGCGCGACGGTGACGAATGGGTGCTCAATGGCCAGAAGGTGTGGACATCGGTCGCCCATCTCGCAGATTGGGGCCTGTTGCTCGCCCGCTCAAACCCCGACGCGCCGAAGCACAAGGGGATCACCGCCTTCGCTGTCGACATGGGGGCCCCGGGGGTCGAGGTGCGACCGCTGAAGATGATGACCGGTGGCACCGAGTTCAACGAGGTGTTCTTCAACGACGCCCGTATCCCCGACACCCATCGCCTCGGAGACGTGGACGCCGGTTGGGGCGTGGCGATCTCGACGCTGATGAACGAACGGGCGCTCGGTGCGTCGGGTGGCGACATCTTCGGCGTCAACCGCTCCCTCGAACGCCTGCGGATGCTCGCCTCCCAGCCCGGCATGGGCGGCGACGACCCGCTCGTTCGCCAAGGCATTGCCAAGGCATACTCGATGGCAGAAACGATCCGCTACCAGGCCAACGCCGCCGACGCCCGCCGCAAGGCCGGCCTCCCGCCCGGCCCCGCCGAGTCGTTGTTCAAGCTGGCTAGCACCGAGACCCTGCGCCTGATCACCCACCTCGCCGGCCAGATTCTCGGAGCCCACGTCACCGCCGACACCGGCGAGTGGGGCCTCTACTCCTGGGCCGACCAGATCCTCACCGCCCGGCGATGGGCCTCGCCGGCGGCAGCGACGAGATCCTGCGCAACATCCTCAGCGAACGCGTCCTCGGCCTCCCCAAGGAGCCCGGCCTCAGCTGAACTCCTCCGATGTGACCGGGCGGCAACCCGCTCGGGTTGCCGCCATTTTGATCTACCTTGATCCAAATGAAATGGTGTTAAAGTGCTGGTAGAAGCTTGTTTCCTCTATCAGACTACGGTAGAATCGTACGTATGTTCGCAGAGTACCTCGAAGGGCTGAACGACTACGACCACCGCGGACTCACCCTCGCGTTCACCCAACTCGAACAGCAACGCCGAACAATCGAAGCCCAACTCGCCGAGCTCGTCAACTTCGCCAACCGCCGCAACGCCCACCGCATCGACCACCACGCCTCGATCCGCGGATGGGTGAAAGCCCACTCGAATTGTTCCGACATCGAAGCATCCCACCTCGTCCATCTCGGCCAGCTTGTTCACAGCATCCCCGACGCCGGAGAAATGCTCTACGACGGCGAGATCGGCATCGCCCAAGCTTCCGAGTTGGCCAAAGCGCGTCGCGACCCGCGGTGTGGTGATCAGTTCGCCGAGATTGCCCCAACCCTGTTGCACCACGCGGCGACGCTCCCGTTCGCCGACTTCAAACGGTGTGTCCAACGCTGGAAACTGCTCGCCGACCCCGACGGTGCCTACAAAGACCGCGCTCGTAACCACGACAACCGCGACGCGTCACTCCACGAATCCGAAGCCGGGCTGCATCTCCGCGCCGAAGGCGGGACCGCGGCGGTTGCCAACGAGATGATCGAAATCTTCGAACGGTTCCGGACCGCCGAATTTCTTACCGACTGGGATGCCGCCGTTTCCGAACACGGACCCAACCCGACCGCCGCGCAGTTGGGTCGGACCGACGCCCAACGCCGCTTCGACACCCTCGCCGCGATCTTCCGCGCCGCCGCCGGTGCCCCGCTCGACGCCCGGGTACCCGAACCGACCGGCAACATCGTCGTCGACCAACACACCTTCGAAGACCACCTCGCCCACCTCCTCACCGATCCGGAAACCGCGACCCCGTACGCCCCGGTGACGGGAACACCCGACCCGAACAAACGGCGGTGCGAAACGGCCAATGGCACGTTGTTGCATCCCGATGATGTGCTGATCGCCAGCCTGATCGGACACGTCCGCCGGGTCGTGTACGACTCGGCGGGCACCGTGATCGACCCCGGCCGGCGATCCCGACTGTTCACCGGATCGGCCCGCGACGCGGTGATGTTGCAAGCCCAACGGTGTCTCTGGCCCGGATGCGACCTACCTACCAGCCGATGCCAAGCCGACCACCTACAACCCTGGTCAACACACGGACCATCCGCGCCCGCCAACGGCGCACCCGCCTGTCCGCGCCACAACCGAGCCAAAAACCGCGGGTTCGCCACTCGCCGCGACTCCCAAGGCCGCTGGCATGTCTACCGACCCGACGGCACCGAACTCACCGAACCACCGCTGGCCGAGACACCGCTGGCGGCCTGAGCCCCGAGCTGCGAGCACGGTGACCACCCACTGACCGGCGAGCGATGAGACCCTCAGAACTCCCAAGGATGGGCGAAGCCGACTCCGAGAATGTTGACGATCCCGGCAGTCATGTCGAGCGAGACCTCGGTGATCTTGGTGCCAGTCAGATCGACGAGATCCAGGCCGTAACCCGTCGGGATGATGAGTCCTCGACCACCGGGGAGGAATCGGACGGGCATCTGATCATCGTTACCGAACCACGCTTGGTCCGACGCTCGTGCGATGTCCGCGGCGGTGTTGCCGGTGCTGGTATCGATCAGTGAGATCTGGCCATTCACGCTGACGGCCACCAATGGCCCGTCGGGTTGGAAGCGAAAGCGGCGCGCGGCCCCGTCTGCGTCACGGGTGAGACCGAAGTCGATCGTTGTGTCATCGATGTGACCGAACACGTGGCATTCCTGGTCGGCCTCACAACGAACCTCGGCGAATCGACCGGCCTCAACCGGGCTGAGGGCGTTGTCGGCGAGTGGCGTCGGCGAGCCGTCGGGCTCGATCACCGCCAGTCGTCTGTCTTCTCGGCGCATCACTGGGCGGCCGTCGGCCATCGACCCGTAGAGCTCAGACCCGATGGCCAATTCATGGACGATCCCGGTCGAGTTGCCGATGCTGTCGAAGAGTTCGAGTCGCGACGGGTCGAAGCCTCGCGCCCACAGGCCGCCGTCTGGCCCGGGAGCGGTCCGGCCGTTCGGGGCCTCCTCCCAGCCGCCGTCCCCGCCGCGCATGATCGTGCGGGCCTCGCCGTCGGCCAACAGCACCGCCCGCTCGCCATCGACCACGGCACCGCCGGCACCGTCGATCGCCCGGATGTACCAACCGATATCACCGCCGAACGACACGTCGTGGACGATCCCGGTATCGACGTCGTACGCCCGGATCGAGTCGGGTGCCCCGCCAGTTGGCGTGAGATAGACCACCAGTCCCGTCGGTTCGCCGAAGGGAAGCGTCGCGGCCGCGGTCACGACCACTTCAACGGAGGTGCTCGGAGCCACCCGCAGCCGGGGCGGTCGTCACCGGTGGAATCACGCGAGAGGTCACGCTCGGCTCCGTCACGTCCGATGGCCTCATCGCCGACGTCGCGGGCGAAGCCTCCGAAACCGGTTGGCGGCCGACCAGGTATGAGACGACGAGCAACACCGCCAACGCCCCGATGAGCAGCGGCACCAGCCGTCGACGATCAACGCCGAGGCGAATCTCCGCACCGCCATCGTTATTCGGCCCACCATCGTCGGCATCGGACCACGGTTCGATCGGAATCATCAGGTTCTCTTTACACCATCGCGGGCCCGGCGGTTCCCAGTTCCTTGGCGAACCAGTGCATAGCGTACGGGTTGTCGTTGTAGCGCTCGATGTCGGTGTAGCCGGCGCGGCGGTACATCGTGATTGCCTCGGTGAGCACGCCGTTCGTGTCGAGGATCACCCGCGTGTATCCGAGCGCGATGATCAGGGACTCCAGCTCGGCGAGCATTCGTTTGCCGACGCCCTGGCCGCGGACCCGCTGATGAACCCACATCCGTTTGATCTCGGCCATCGCGTCGTCGACCCGCAGCACACCTCCGCACCCGCACGCCCCGATCTCGTCGCGGGCGACGATGAAACCCCCGCCCGGTGGAGCCATCGACGGCGCGTCGGCGACCAGCGTGTCACCGGGGTCGAAGCCGGTGGTGAAGCGGCGGTCAAGTTCTTCGAAGTACTGCGTCATCGCCCACAATGCGTCCGCGCTGCTCGGATCGACGACGTCGAAGCGGACCGTCATCTCAGCCGCCGAGGCCTCGGGGGGCGGCCCCGAGCATCTTGCGCAACCCCAACCCGATCTCGTTGATGTCGAGGGCTTCGTCGGATTTGGCGGTGTACGACTCGGCGATTGACCACGTTTGCACCCGGCTGAGCGTGGCTCCGTCGACGCGCAACACCTGGCCGCTGAGCCAGCCGGATTGCTCGCTGCACAACCACGCGACCACGGGCGAGGCGTTCGCCGGGTCGAGCCGGTCCCAGCCGGTCGAGTCGTCGGCCGACCGACCGATGGTGGCCAGCATCCGCGTCGCGGCGATCGGTGAGATGGCGTTGGCGGTCACGCCGTAGCGCTCCATCTCCATCGCGGTGATCAACATCATCGTGGCGATCGCCGACTTGGCCGGGCCGTAGTTGGTTTGGCCGATGTTGCCGAACAGGCCCGCCCCCGAGGTGGTCGACACCACCCGCCCCGACACCTTGTGGCCGACCTTCACCCGGTCGCGCCAATAGGTGCAGGCGTGGCGGGTGAGGGCGAACGAGCCCTTCAGATGGACCTCGATCACCGAGTCGAAGTCGTCCTCGCTCATTGCCGTCATCATCCGGTCGCGCAGGAACCCCGCGTTGTTGACCACCGCATGCAGGTCGCCGAATTGCTCGACGGTGCGGGCGACCAGCGCGGCCATGCCGTTCCAATCGCTGACCGAGGTGCCGTCGGCGACGGCCGTTCCCCCCATCGCCTCGATCTCGGCGACCACCTCGTCGGCGGGAGCCACAGCGTTGTCCTCGGCCTCCCCCCGCAGGCCGACGCCGAGGTCGTTGACCACGACCGTCGCGCCCGAGCGGGCCAGTTCGTGGCAGTGGGCGCGGCCGAGGCCCCGGCCCCCGCCGGTGACAATCACCACTCGTCCGTCGAGCAATCCCATGTTGTCGTCCTTTCCTGCGACCGCCGGTTGAGGCGGGCGTTCAGTTGATCTGGTCGAGTAGATCGCGGGCCATGCCGGCCATGTCGAGGACTCGTTGTGAGAGATGGGCGAAGTCGACATCGGCCGAGGCCATCTGCGCGCTCTCGTAGCGGCGCTTGACGCCCTCGGCGATCGCGGCGATCTTCCAGTGCTGAAACGCCTGGTAGTATCCGATATTCGAAACGTCGAAGCCCGTCTGCGCGGCGTATCGCGCGGTCACCTCGGCCCTCGTGAAGAACCCAGGCGCCTTCGTCGGCGGTACCTGCATCAACACCTCGGGCGTGGTGTCGCCCGGCTCGCCCCAACTGTTGAGGAGGAAGCCGAGGTCGGCCAGCGGGTCGCCGAGGGTCCACAGTTCCCAATCGAGTACGCCGGTCAGCGTGCCATCGGCGGCGAACATCACGTTGCCCATCCGGTAGTCGGAATGCACGATGCCGGTGTAGCGCTGCTCGGGTCGGGTCGCCACCAACCGGTCGTGCAGCTCGTCCATGAGCGGCAGGTTGCGGGTCTTGTTCTGCTCCCAGATCAACCCGATCCGCTTCAGTTGCCGGTCGAGGAATCCGTCGCGCCGGGCCAGGGTGCCGAGCCCGACGGCATCGATGTCGACGGCCTGCAGCGCGGCGAGGACGTCGACGATTTGCTCGCTCGCCCGCCGACGCAATGCCACGGTCGCTAGGCACTCGTCGGCCCGCAACGGGTTCTCGACGACCGAACCGTCGACACGCGACATCACATAGAACGACGAGCCGTTCACCGCCTCGTCCGCACACAATGCCACGGCCCGGGGCACCGGTACCGCTGTCTCGCGGAGGGCGTCGATCACGGCAAACTCGCGAGCCATGTTGTGGGCGTTGCCCGGCTCGACCCCCAGCGGAGGCCGCCGCATCACGTACGTGTGACCCGCCGCATCGTCGGCGAAGTAGGTGATGTTGGAGTGCCCGCCGCTGATCAGGGTGAGCCTCACCGGTGCGACGAGCCCGTCGACATGGGCCGCCAGCCACGCCTCGACGGTGGCGTGGTCGATGCCGGGGGGAACGGCGGCCGC
>JANNNL010000268.1:0-7831 GCA_031398525.1 Actinomycetes bacterium
GGCCGACCTCGAACGGTTCGTGATGGCCGACAACGGTGCCCACGACGCCGAGTTGGTGATCTTGTTCAACCAGCGCTGGCGGCGCTACAAGGTACTGATGGGCCCCATCGGCTCGGCCATGGCCGCTCACCACACAATGCAGCCAATCGGCCGGTCACTGCTCGGCTGAACCGCCCCAGCTGACGGTGATCAGTCGAGGGTGATCAGGATCGCCGTCGGAGTGTCACGTGACTTGCTGACAAGCGAACGCAGCTTGTTGCCGAAATGCATGACGTTGGCGATAACGAAGTACTTGCGGCGCACGGCCCGCCACACCTGGTCGTACTCGGCCCCGGTGACGATCACCCCGCGACCCGACACATCGGGGGCGCCGTCGGCGATCTTGCCGCGCACGCTGCAGGGGCGCAGGGTGATGGCCGGATTGTTGCGGAGGCGCTTCACTTTGCCGACGTTGGCATCGGTGGAGAAGCCGACCCGGCCATCGGGGAGGGCCGCAATCCACACAGGCGTCGACACTGGCCGACCATCCTTGCGAAACGTCGTGAACGACACATACTTCTCACCGGCGATATCCACACGGGGAGTCTATGTGCGGGTGGCGGTCAGCCACAGACCTGTTAGAACGCCGAGCGGTGGTGCCCACCGTCGACGGCGATGTAGTGACCGTTGACGTATCCGGCCAGGTCGGAGCACAGATAGACGATGGTCGAGGCGATTTCGGCCGGGACGCCAAGCCGTCCGGCGGGTACTCCGGCCCTTGTCGATCATCCAGTCCCGTCGGGAGTCATCATCGACGAGTCCTTCGTGGGTCGACAGGTACCAGTTGGTGGTCTTGGTAGCGATCCAGCCGGGAGCGATCGTGTTGATCGTGATGCCGAAACGGGCGTACTCGTCGGCAACGCTCTTGAGCAGCCCGACGGTCGAGGGCCGGGTGCCGTTGGCAACCGTGTGTGGCGGTTTGTTCTGTGGTTCCTTGGCAGTCGCCGAGCCGATGTGGACGTAGCGGCCCCAACCGGCCTGCTTCATCGCCGCGCCCACCGCCCGCAACATGTACACCTGACTCATCGTGTATGTCCGGTACGACTCCACGAATGCCTCGGCGTCGTCGATTTCGTCGAAGAACCCGCGAACGTGGAAGTCGGCCTGGGTGATCACGATCAGCGGCGCGCCGAGCGCCGCCGTGATCTCGGCGACGGCTCGACTGATGTCGGTCTCCTGCGTCATGTCGGCCGAGATGCCGATCGCCTCGCCGCCTTCGGCAATGACCGCCGCCACCGCAGCGTCGATATGCCGTTGGGCCCGGGCGACGATCGCTACTCGACAGCCTCCGACGTCGGGTCGGGCTTTGGTGATCTCGACATCGAGGGGATTCCCCGCGGCGGCCCGAGCATCGATCATGCCCTGTGGTTCCACCATCCGAGTCGGGCCGACGACTGGGTGATCTACAACTGCGTACGGCCAAGGTCGGGGCGCACCGAGGGCTGTAGACGGGCACCGCCCACGATCTCGACGGCAATCTCGTGGCGATGCTCGCCCAGGAGGTGCTTCTGCGCCCGCTCGCTTCCCCGCCCCCACGCTGATCACTGAGGGTTAACGCAGCCAGCCTCGTGGGAGCAGTTCGGGGTGGAGTACGTCGTGGTCCCACAGAATCTGGCCCGTCGTGGCCTGGGCATCGACGAGGGCGACCCGCACGGTGGCCTCGGCGAAGTCGTCGGCATTCGCCCAGTTCGTCTCACCGGCCGACGCGTACAGGTTGCCCGGGGTGAGGATCGGCTCCGACGGGGTGAGCACATTGACCGCAATGCCGTGCGGCTGCATTTCGGCGGCGACGCATTGGGTGAGGTGGTGGATCGCCGCCTTGTTGCCGCCATAGGCGATCGGCAGCATCCCGGGAGCCGACGGATACGGCCCCGCACCCGGCATCAGCCCGGCAACCGAACTGATGTTGACGATCGAACCCCGGCCGACTTCGAGCATGTCGGGGAGGACCAATTGCATCAGGCGGTACGAGGCAAACAGGCCAACGGTGAAGTGCCGCTGGAAACCGCTCAACGGGAACGACAGGAACGACCCGAACGGTGCGGCCGGCTTCTTGCCCTGCGCGGCATCAGTGGGGGAGGACCGCGGCGTCGGTCGTTCTTCGCCGGGTTTGAGCGGTCGCCCCGGGACCGTCAGCGCGGCGTTGTTGACCAGCAGATCGATCGGCCCCAAGGCCTCGCGAGCGGCCGCATAGGCGACATCGACCTCATCGAGATTCGACAGATCGGCGGCGATCGCCACGGCGCGGCCTCCCGCCGCTTCGATCTCGGCAACGGTCTCGTGGATCGTGCCCGGGAGGCGTTCGTTCCATTGCGTTTCGCTGCGCGCGACGACCGCCACCGCGGCTCCCTCGCGGGCAAAGGCGAGGGCAATCGCCTTGCCCATTCCGCGACTGGCGCCGGTCACGATCGCGGTGCGCCCGCGCAAGCGCGGCGAAACGGAATCTGGCACGGTCTCGGGCATGGTTGACAGTGTCGCGCGTCGTCAAACGCGACAGCATGGCCGTGATGACGGCGCGTGACATCCATCTGCAACACGTGCCCGCCCTCGACGGGTTGCGTGGCGTAGCGGTAGCGGTCGTCGTCGCCTTCCACGCCGGTCACCTCACCGGGGGCTGGCTCGGTGTCGATGTGTTTTTCGTCCTGTCGGGATACTTGATCACGCGCCTACTGTTGGCCGAGCAGACCGCGGCCGGTCGCATCGACTTGAAGCGGTTCTGGGGGCGACGGGCGCGGCGGTTGGTGCCCGCGTTGTTGGGTGTGGTGGCCGTGTTAGCGATCGCCGAGCGGATTCGTGATCGCCTCGACGGTCCGGCGGGCGCCCGTTGGGACGTGATCGGGGCGCTCACCTATACGAGCAACTGGGTGCGGCTGCGGGGCGGTGCCGGGTACTGGTCGCAGTTCGGCCCACCGTCGCTGTTCGAGCACTTCTGGAGCCTGGCGATCGAGGAACAGTTCTACGTCGTCTGGCCGCTGGTGATGATCGGACTCGCCCGGCTTCGTCGTGGACTGACGACGCTTGCCCTCGCCGGTCTGACCGTCGTCGCGGCCGCGTGGTCGCTGGTCTGGTTCGACCGCACGATGGACGCGTCGCGGGTGTACATGGGCACCGACACCCGGGCCTACGCCCTGCTCGCGGGGGCGTTGATCGCGTCGGTGAGCGAATGGAAACCGCGGCTGCTGCACGGGACAGTACGGATCGCACCCATCGCCGCGGCAATGCTGGTGGTTGGGTTCGGCCGCCTGGACGGCACTCGATTGGTCACGTATCACGGTGCCCTGGTGGGCTGCACCGTGGCCGCGGCCGTGCTCGTCGCCGGAGTGATGTCGGGACCCAGCCGACTCGGAGGGCTGCTGTCGCTTGCCCCGCTGCGTTGGCTCGGAGCACGTAGCTACGGTATCTACCTGTGGCACTGGCCGGTGTTCGCCGGGCTCGGGGTCGCCGCCCAACCTGATGCGGCGTTGTGGCGAATCGCCCTCGGGGTCGCCGCCAGCCTGGCGATCGCCGAGGTCAGCTACCGGTTGATCGAGATGCCGATCCGCCGTCGGGGCTTGTCGCTCGTCCGCTGGCGACCGGTGCTGCCGCTGATCGGGGCGCTCGCCATGGTCGTCGCGGTCGTCGCCGTGCTGCCCCTCAGCGGGCGGGACGGGCCATCACCGGCCCAGGCGTCGTCCGTCGAACCGGCGACGATCGGCTCGCCCCGGACGTCAACTTCTCAGATCGTGGCGTCGGCGGCGAGCGTCGGTGCCAGCCCGGCGCCCGCCCCGACAGGCTCCGCTCCGGCAAGCCCCGCTCCGGCAAGCCCCGCTACGTGGGCGGCCCCCCCGTCGACGGTGGCCGCATCGCCCGCTCGGGTGCTGATCGTCGGGGATTCGGTCGGCTGGAATCTGGGCGAGCAGATGGTCGCCGACCAAGTTGCCGACCGCCTTCAGGTGCGGAACGTCGCGGTGCCGGCCTGCCCGCCGAGTTACACGCCGCTGCGTCGCCGCCGCGACTCAGGCTCGGTACCGCTCGAATTCGGCGAGGAATGTTCCGACCAGGTCGCGGCGTACCCGTTCGTCGTCAACGAGTTCCGTCCCGACGTTTCGTTCGTGATCTTCGGTGCCCCGCTGCTCGACGACAACGAGATCGCTCCCGACGAGTGGAGCAGTCCGTGCGAGGAACCGTTCGACGCCTGGTACCGGTCGACGATGGAACAGATTGTGGTGGCACTCGGGGCATCCGGCGGCCGGGTGGTGCTCGTCAGCCAGGCGTACTATCGGGGCGAGGTGAGCACCCGAACCCCGCTCTACGACGACCAGACCGACTGTCAGAATCGGGTGGTGAAAGCTATCGCCGAGTCAAACCCGGCGATCGCTCTTGTTGATCTCGGTACGTGGACGTGTCCGACACGTGAGTGCGTCGCCGAGCGGGATGGCATCGAGCTGCGACCGGACGGCACCCACTTCCTCGGTTCGGCCGCCCGCACGGTCAACGTCTGGCTACTCGACCAAGTGCTCGGTTAGCTGTTCGGCCAGACGTCGGTCGATGCTCGGCTCAGGCCGGCGGGTAGGGCTCGAATCCCTCACGGACCTGGACGTCACGCACATAGGCGATGATTGCGTCGACCTCATTGGTCGACAGCCCGGGTATGGCCGCCATGTTGCCGAAGTTCCAGTGGTGCTGTTGGGCGCCGTTGGCGATCGCCGAGCGGAACCCGTCATCACCGTGATGGGACGGTTCGTAGACCAGCGACAGATGCGACGGTCCTGTGCTCGTGCCGCGCAGGTCGGCACCGTGGCACGACGCGCACTTCGCCTGATAGAGCGCCGCACCGTCGACGGCCCCGGCCGGCGCGGTTGCAGTCGCCGCGGCATCGGAAGTCGGTGCCTCGCCGGACGAACCACAGCCGGCCAAGGTGCCGAAGACGCCGAGCGCCAGTCCGCCAACGACCAGGTGGGCGAAGCGGCTGTGCCGGGAGCGGCGCTGCGGGTGTCGTTGCGAGTCCAAGGTCTCCGTCATGCGACGAACGTCTACCAGGCCGAGCCGTCCGGCTCCGACGATTAGCATCGCTGAGCTGGGTCAACGCTGCCTTGACAGTCGTGGCCCTCGACCGCCGATGATTGCCCACTCGTGCCTGCGTCGGCGTTGGGAGTGCGATCGATCTATGGTTCGACCGACTAAGGAGCACCCTAATGATTCTCGAATCGCTGACCATTCGTCCCGACGACCTGCTTGCTCGTAGTGGATGGTCGATGAAGCCGGAGGGAGCCTGCAAGGGCGACGTGTGCGTGCCCTTGCCGGCGCGGGTCGTCAACGACGGTCTTGTCGATGTGTCGATGCTGGCCGACCGATTGGGCATGCCGTTAGTCGCCGATGAGGCCCACGGGGTCTGGTCGCTCGGCCCGGAAACCCGGGTCACCGGGCGAGCGTTGACCACGGCCGTCGCTCCCGACATCACCTTGCCCGACCTGTCGGGCCGTTCTGTGCGCATCGCCGACCTGCGGCCGCAGAAGGTGGTGTTGGTCGCCTGGGCCTCGTGGTGAGGCTGCCGTTTGGATCTGCCCGTGTGGCAGGCACTGCGCACTGAACTGCACCCCCGCGGCGTCGAAATCGTCACCGTGGCCCTCGATACCGGGGGAGCCGACGCCGTCCGTCCGTGGATCGAGGCGGCGAACCCTGAGCACCCGTCGCTGATCGACACGGCCCACATCTGCGACGATCTGCTCGGCATCGTCAATGTGCCCAACGCGGTGTGGATCGACGAACACGGCATGATCGTGCGATCGGCGGAGCCGGCGTGGCCCGGCGAGACGCCGATGCTCGGCATGTTGCCGGCAATGGTCGAGAATCTTCCGCCCGAGCGCCGGGTCGTGATCGACGAGATCCTCAAGATGAAGGTCGATCCGGCCGGGTATCTCGAGATGTTGCTCGATTGGGTCGAGAAGGGGGCCGACAGTCAATACGTCCTGTCGCCCGACCAGGTGATTGCCCGTTCGCTTCCGCGGGGCGACGACGAGGCCCGCGCTGCGGCCCACTTCGAACTTGGCCATCATCTGTACACCGGCGGTCATCACGATGCGGCAGTTCCGCACTGGCGGGAAGCCCATCGGCTCCATCCGGCGAACTGGACCTACAAACGCCAGGCGTGGAACCTCGAACCGACCGAGCCCGGTGCCCCCAACCGCTACGAGGGCGACTGGCTGACCGACGTGCGGGCCATCGGGGCCGAGAACTACTACCCAGCCATCGTGGCGTAGCCAGTTCCAATGGGGACGCTGTTCGATGCCGACGACTCTGTGTTGGTCGTCATCGATGTGCAGCCCGGGTTTCTCCGCAAGCTGACCGACGAGATGGCCGCCCAAGTGGTCGAGCGGGTGTGCTTTCTCGTCGGCACGGCGCGGGCCCTCGGCATCCCGATTGTCGCCACTGAAGAGGAACCCGACCGTCACGGTGCGACCCTCGGTGCCGTCGTCGGCGCCCTCCCCGCCGAACACCCGCGTCATCGCAAGCCAACCTTCGGACTGGCGTTCAGCCCGTCGATTCTGGCTGCGGTGGAATCAACGGGCCGCCGTTCCGCCGTGCTCTGCGGCCTGGAAACCGACGTCTGCGTCGCTCAATCGGCGATCGGACTCCACGACCTCGGATGGAAGGTTGCCGTCGTCGCTGATGCCGTCGGCGCCGCGGGCACCGCCCACGATCAAGGTCTGCGGCGAATCGAACACGCCGGCATTTCGCTCATCGGGTTGAAGGGACTCCGCTACGAATGGATCTCCTCCGTCGACCGCCTCAGCCTTCCCGGCCTGCCGAAAGACGCCCCCGCCGGGATCACACTCTGAGCTGCCGACGGACCGTCTTCGGTTGGAGATGACGCGCCAACGCTCGAATGGTCGGCCGCTGGATCCGGTCGGTCGACCTGGAGTACCGACCTCTGTTGATACGGCTGCTGGTTTCGGCTACGTCCGTTGCAAAGGTCGCTGCTGGAGAGGAGACTTGTGGTGTGCTCAACGAGGACATGTGTCGCGTCGTGAACGAACAACGTCTCGGGTTCGTGGCCACGGTGTGCCCCGACGGGACACCGAACCTGTCTCCAAAGGGGACCGTCGCCGTGTGGGACAACGAACATCTCGTGTTCGTTGATCTGCACTCCCCTCAGACGGTCGCCAACATCGAAGCCGGAAACGGTGCCGTCGAGATCAACGTTGTCGATCCGATCGTGCGCAAGGGGTACCGCTTCAAAGGCATCGCCACCGTTCACCGAACCGGTCCGACCTTCGAGTCTGGGCTCCGTTTCTTCCACGAGCGCAGCCGCCTTGCTCCCAATCGAGTCGGGGCGATCGTGCTCATCCGGGTCGAATACGCATCACCAGTTGTCTCACCCGCGTATGACGACGGCTCCACAGAGCACGATGTCGAGCAGCGATCCCTCAAGCTCTACGGCCTAGCACGCGTTCGGCCGTGAACCGCCGGATCGCTCGAATCGTCGGATCGTCGGATCGTCGAATCGCCAGCATGGTCGTCGCTGAGAGGGTGTGTGGTTCGACCAAGCGTTTACTGGACGTTGGTACGCCGACATCGGCATCGCTTGTACTCCAGCGCGGTCGTTCGTGCTGGACGACACTGACACGATCGGGTCGGTACTCGCGGCACCGAGGCACGTGCTGGCGACCATGGACTAGCTCGTGGTTCGGCCGGTGTAGACGGCGTGCCGGCCGGAGCGGGGTATTGGCAACGAGGGTGTCATGTGAGCTCCTTGATGATTCGAACGAGTTCGTTCTTGCCGATGCCATGCGCGCCGGCGGTTGCGATCAGT
>JANNNL010000347.1:0-5043 GCA_031398525.1 Actinomycetes bacterium
ACCTCGTCGCCAAGGAGTACGTGACCTCCCGGGTCGATGACGACGGGGTGCTCATTCTCAGCGAGTTTGCCGGCGCGGCGCGTGAGTTGTCCCACGCACTGCTCGTCAACCCGTACGACCGGCGCGGCATGGTCGACGCCATTCGTCGGGCGATCGACATGCCTGCCAATGAACGGCGCCAGCGGATGCGCCAGTTGCGCAAGGCGGTCCGCAGTTGGACTGCGACCGATTGGGCGCGAACCTTCCTCGGCGACGTGGCCGCCGAGGACGACGGCGGCTCCTCGGTTGTCTCACTCGGTGCCCCATTGGCGTTGGTGTCCCAGACGGCGGTTTCTTCGGCTCCGGTGCCCCTGACGCACACGTCATTGGCAAATCCGTCATTGGCTCACCCGTCATTGGCAGAGATGTCGTTGGCAGAGGTGGCACGATGACCTTGCTTGATCGCAGCTTGCAACGTCGGCTGGTCGAGGTGGCGCGGGGCCGACGGCTGCTCGTGACCAGCGACTACGACGGCACCCTGGCCAACATCGTGCGCGACCGGGAGCGGGCCACCCCGGTCGACGGGGTGCGCGAGGCACTGCGCATGTTGGCTGAGCTTCCCGATACTCACGTGGCGTTGATCTCGGGCCGAGGACGGGGTGACCTCGGCCGCGTCAGCGGGTTCGGCGCTCCGATCGAGTTGATCGGTAGCCACGGGGTGGAGTTCGAGCACGGATTCGACCCGCCGCTCACGCCCGCCCAACACGCGCTGCAGCGCGAATTGAAAGAAGAGCTGATGGGGCTCTGTGGGCGGTTTCCGGCGTTGACGTGCGAAGTAAAGCCGGGGTCGCTGGCCATCCACTACCGCGACGCACCCTTGGAACAGACCTCGGCTGCCCTTGAAGCGATCGACCGTGGACCTGCGCTCCGGCCGGGGGTGCAACTCCGCAAGGGTTTAGAAGTTGTCGAGTTGACCGTGGTGTCAGGGACGAAGGGCGATGCGATCCGTCGGTTGCAGGCGGTTCATGATCCAACGGCAACCGTGTTCATTGGTGATGACGTCACGGACGAGGATGGTTTCCACGCACTCCGAGACATTGACGTGTCGGTCAAGGTCGGTCTTGGGGCGACAAAAGCTCTACATAGAGTGGCAGATCCATCCGACGTGAGTGAGATATTGCGGGTCATTGGAGTCGCCCGTGAAGAAGCCTTCACAAGATCTGGCAGACTAGACCTCGGGCCTGTCAACTGAGGAGGCTTCGTGGGTACGGGGACAGCACCGAGCTCGCCCTCGCGCTACCGCAAGCTGAGTGCGTATCTGGCGCTCGCCGTCGCGTTACTTGTTGCCGCGTTGAGCGTCGGGATTGCCCTGCGGTCACGAGCGCGGGCGATTGAGGCCGAGGCGCAAATCTGGCGTCCGGCACAGGTTGCGGCGCGCGACTTGTTGACCGCGGTCATCGATCAGGAGACGGGCCAGCGCAGCTTTGTCGCGACTGGCGACGTGACCTTCCTGCGCCCATATGAATCGGGGCGCCTCAAGGCGGCGGCGGTACTCGGCGACCTCCATGCCCTGTTCGGCGACGCTCGCGCCGGTGAGGACCGCGTCGGGCCGGTGTTGGACGCGGCCGAGGCCAGCCTTCAGGACTGGCAGAGCAACGTGGTCGAGCCTCGGATCGAAGCGGTACGCAACAGCCAAGCCCAACGGTCTGGTGATGTCACCGAAGGTGATGGCAACCGTCTGCTCGACACGTTCCGGGCCAACCACGCCACGCTGGTCGACGCGATCGACGAGGGGTTCCGCCGGTCGGAGAATCGGCGAAATCGGGCGTTCACCGTCATCCTCGTCACCGGCGTCGGTGGGCTGATCGTGCTCGCCGCGGTGATTGGCGTGTTGCATCGCTCACAGGTCTGGCTGGCCGAGCGAGAGCGGCTACTGCGCGCCGAACAAGACCTGCGACTCGACAACGCTGCGGTTGCCGACAACCTGGAACGAGCGGCGACGCTGCTGCGGGCGGTGATCGGTGCCGCTCCGGTTGGGGTGGCGGTGTTCGACCCACAGATGCGATTCATGCACGTCAACGAGGCGCTGGCCGCACTCCAAGGGCTTGATCAGAGTGATTACATCGGTCGAACCCCGAGCGAACTACTGCCCACCGCGATGGCCCGATCGGCCGAGACACGCATCCGCCGGGCGGCGGCCGGTGAGTCGATCATCGGTGAGCATCTCGACGACCTCGACATTGGAGCCAACGGCCGCCGCGTCAATCTGCTGGTCTCGCACTTTCCGATCCACTCCGGTTCGGGAAGATTGCTGGCTGTTGGGTGCACGATCGTGGACGTCACCGAGCAGACCCGTACCGCGATGTCGCTCGACGACACCACGGCGCGGCTCGATCTCGAGATCACCAAGTTGCGTACCGTCGAACAGCGGGTCCGGCGGATTGCCGAGACGTTGCAGGAAAGCCTCTTGCCCAAGTCGATCCCCGACATCGAGGGCCTGGAGTTCGCCGTCCGGTACCGGCCCGCCGGGGCAGACATGGATATCGGCGGTGACTTCTACGACGTTGCCGCCCGCCACGACGGCTCGGTGGCGATCAGCATCGGCGACGTCTGTGGCCACGACATCGAGGCCGCCGTGCTCACCGGTCTCGTCCGTCATGTGATGAGCGCGGCGTCGCAGCACCTGCGCGACCCGGCGGATGTGTTGTGGTGGGCAAACCAGGCGGTGCTCGGCAATACCGACAACGACCGGTTTGTCAGCGCCGCCCACGCCCACGTGGAGCCGTCGCCCGATGGCACCACGACCCGCCTTCGCCTCACCCTCGCTGGCCACCCGCATCCGATTCTGATTCCGGCCGATGGGTCGCGGGCGGTCGAGATCGGTCTGTCGGGGACGTTGCTCGGCCTCACCGATCGACCCACGTTCTCGACGGTCGCGGTCGACCTAGCGGCCGGCGATCAGATCGTGTTCTACACCGACGGGCTGCTCGAAAACGCCAGCCCGCGGGTGTCGACCGACGCGCTGGTCGACCTGCTCACCGACCTGCCCCGTTCCTCGGCGGAAGACACCGCCGCCCGTGTACTCGATGCCTACGACCGGCTGGTGACCCGTGCGAGCCTCGATGATGTTGCGCTGCTGGTTGTGCGTCGCTGCCCCGTGGCCGTGTCTGTTGATGATTTGGCGGCAATTGGCACTGGCGAACTGGCGCGTCAACTGGAACGAGAGGAAGTACTTCGATGACATCAGCGTGGCGGCCGGCGAGCGAACCGATCCCGGTGGGTGATCCCGAACGCTTGGTGATGCTGATCGCGGGGCAATCGTTCTGCCTGGCGGCCGACACCGGCGACGTGATGGAAGGTGCTCCCCACGGCTGGTTCGTCGCCGATCGACGAGTGCTCAGCCGGTGTGAAATCTTTGTCAATGGGTCGCCGCTCGACGTGCTCGCCACCCACCGGGCCGAGTCGTACGAGTCGGTACACGTCGGGCGCTCGGCCCCCGGATCTGACGGCAGCGTGCTGTTGATCCGTCGTCGGGTGCTCGACGAGTCGCTCACCGAACAACTGGAGATCCGCAACCACCTGGCCGTTTCCCGCCGCTTCCGCATCGTGGTCAAAGTCGCAGCCGACTTTGCCGACCTGTTCGCAGTCAAGGACGGCCGCTCGATGGCCGCCGAGTCGGTGGTCACCGACGTGGGCGACGACATCAGCTTCACCTGGCGCCGAGACGAGCAGGAGCGGGTGACGACCGTCGTGGCCTCGGCGAGCGGTGAGGCGCCACACTCGGTACGCCATGGCCGGATGCTGTGGGATTTCGTTGTCGAACCGCAAGGTTCCACGACGATCGGTTTGACGATCAGCCACGCGTTCCAGTCGGACGAAACGTCCAAAATCCCAAGTCGATCGATGCTCTCGTCGCACGACCGCACCCGCCACTGGGTGAGTCGCACGGCCCGAGTTGAGAACACCACGCCGATGGTTGAGCGGGTCATTCGCCGCTCGATGGCCGATCTCGGCTCGCTGCGCCTCGACGACGACGGCTCGCCCGACGACCAGGTGGTCGCCGCCGGAGCACCATGGTTTATGACGTTGTTCGGGCGGGACTCGCTGCTCACGGCGTATATGACGGTGATGTTCGATCAATCGATCGGCCGTGGTTCGGTCAACGCCCTCGCCCGGCTGCAGGGCGATGCGATCGACGAACACTCCGAAGAGGAGCCTGGTCGCATCCTCCATGAGTTGCGGTTCGCCAACGCCAACTCGTTCTCGCTCGCCGACGGCACGCCGTACTACGGCACCGCCGACGCCACCCCGCTGTTCGTGATGGTCGTCGGTGAACTGGTCCGCTGGGGTGCGCTCGATACCGCGGAACTTCGCCGCTTGCTGCCCGCGGTCGACGCGGCGCTGGAATGGACCCGAACCTACGGCGATCTCGACGGCGACGGGTTCGTCGAGTATCTCGTCCGCTCGCCGCACGGGTTGGTCAACCAGGGCTGGAAGGACTCCCACGACGGGATCCGCTACGCGGATGGACGCATTGCGGTAGCTCCGATGGCGCTCGCCGAGGTGCAGGCGTACGTCTACGGAGCGTTGGTTGCCCGGGGGATCATCGCCACGGCGTTGGGCGAGTCGGACGCGCAATGGTCGGCCCAAGCCGCAGCTTTTGCGTCGAAGTTCGACGACGCGTTTTGGATCGACGACCAGCACGGATACGCCGTCGGTCTCGATGCCGACAAGCAGCAAATCGACTCCGTCGCCTCGAACATGGGCCACTGCCTCTGGACCGGAATCGCCTTTCCGCACCGGGCGGCGACCGTGGCGAAGCTGCTCGACTCCGACGACATGTGGTCGGGTTGGGGGCTGCGAACGTTGTCGTCGGACAATCCGGGCTACGACCCGCTCAGTTACCACTGTGGCTCGGTCTGGCCCCACGACACTGCGATTGCCGCGGTGGGCCTGATGCGCTACGGGTTCGTCGACCAGGCTACGCGGATCGCCGAGGTGATCTTCGAGATGGCCGACCACTTCAACGGCCGCCTGCCCGAGTTGATCGCCGGCATCGGCCGC
>JANNNL010000372.1:0-2881 GCA_031398525.1 Actinomycetes bacterium
CCTCCCTCGACCACGGGAGCAACACCGCTTCCCCTCGTTCCGGCTGCCGCCGAGTACCCGCTGCGTTTGGAAGGTCACCTCGACCCGGACCTGAGTCGATGGCAGTGGCTCGTCAAGTGGTTCCTGGCGATCCCCCACTTCGTCCTGCTCTCGTTCTTGTGGGTGGCATTTGCGGTGCTCACCGTCGTCGCGTTCTTCGCGATCCTCTTCACCGGTCGCTACCCGCGCTCGATCTTTGAATTCAACGTCGGGGTCCTGCGCTGGACGTGGAGAGTCAGCTACTACGCCACCAGCGCGCTCGGCACCGACCGCTACCCACCGTTTACCCTGAGCCCCGCCGACTACCCGGCGACACTCGAAATCGCCTACCCCGAAAGCCTCTCCCGCGGCCTCGTCCTGATCAAGTCGTGGCTGCTGGCGTTGCCGCAACTCGTCATCGTTGGATTCCTCACCGCCACGTGGGGCTTCGGTGAACGCGACGGTGCAGGGTTCCTGATGTCGGGCGGGCTACTTGGTCTGCTCGTGTTCGTCGGTGCGCTGATCCTGCTGTTCACGGGCCGCTACCCGGAGAGGCTCCACGATTTCATCGTCGGCATCAACCGATGGGTCTACCGGGTCGTCGTCTACGTCGCCCTGATGACCGACCGGTACCCGCCGTTCCACCTCGACCAGGGCAGCTCCGAACCGAGCGCGGACCACGTGGAAGTGAACTCATCATGACCACGCCCACCCGACTCCCACAGGTGATCGAGGTCCGCGACCTGTGCAAGAGCTACGGCAGCAAGCTCGTCATCGACCACCTGTCCTTCACCGTCCGACCAGGTGTCGTGACCGGCTTCCTCGGCCCGAACGGCGCCGGCAAGTCGACCACGATGCGCATCATCGTGGGCCTCGACCGGCCGACCTCGGGGGATGCCACGATCGGCGGCGTGCACTATGCCGCCCTACCGCGGCCACTGCGTGTGGTCGGTGCCATGCTCGACGCTGGAGCAACCCACAAGGGCCGCACCGCGTACGACCACCTCCTCTACCTCACCCAGACCCAGGGCATCGCCCGGCGACGCGTCGACGAGGTGCTCGAGCTCGTCGGGCTGCACGACGTGGCCCGTGAACGGGCGGGGAGTTTCTCGCTGGGAATGGGCCAACGACTCAGTCTCGCGGCGGCGCTGATCGGTGATCCACAGGTGCTGATCCTCGACGAACCGGTCAACGGACTCGACCCGGACGGGATCATGTGGATCCGCAACCTCGTGACCCACCTCGCCGGCGAAGGTCGCACCATTCTGATCTCCAGCCATCTGATGAGCGAGATGGCCGCAACCGCAACGGATCTGATCGTGATTGGTCGAGGGCGGCTCATCGCCGCCAGCACCATTGACGAGTTCATCGAGCACAGCTCGAGGCGAACGGTGCTCGTCAAGTCCCCCGACGCCGCGGCGCTGACCGAGCTGATCACCGCCGCGGGCGGACATGCGGAGCCCAATGAGGACGGCGCTCTGATCGTCGGACAGCTCGACGCCGCCCACATCGGAGCACTCGCCACGAAAGCCGGACTCGAGCTCCACGAGCTCACCCCCCAACTCGCATCGCTCGAGGACGCCTTCATGGAACAGACCCACACCAGCACCGAGTTCGGCGGCCACGGCCCCAACGGCGACACCCCGGTATTGGCTGCGACAGGAACCAGAGGAACCAACTCATGACCGCCACTCTCAAACCTGGGCGTGCAGCCGACACGCATATCGAGCCAACCGGTCTGAACATCGGCGGGTTGGTCAAGTCGGAGTGGACCAAGATCCGCTCGCTACGATCCAGCGTCGCGGCCCTCGTGCTCCTTGTTGTCACGACCATCGGATTCACCGCCCTGTTCCTCGCCCTCACGGTCGCTCAGTGGGACCAGGTCGACAACGCTCAGAGACTGGCGATTGAGCTCGACCCGACCCGCATGATCCTCGGCGCCGGATTCCAGCTCAGCCAGCTCGCCGTCTGCGTGCTGGGCGTGCTCGTCATCGCCAACGAGTACTCCAGCGGCACCATCCGCGCCAGCATCCTCGCCGTCCCGCGGCGAACCCCGATCCTCGTCACCAAAGCCGCAGTGTTCGCCGCGCTCGTGTTCGTCGTCGCCGAGGTCGCCGCGTTCGCATCATTCGCCGTCGGAGCCCCGATTCTGCGCTCGAAGATCGCGGTTGGCATTGGCGACCCCGGCGTGCTCAAAGCCATTCTCGGCGCTGGCCTCTACGGCGCGGTGCTCGGCGTGTTCTCTATCGCCATCGGCGCGATCGTGCGCCACACCGCTGGTGGAATCACCGGGATCATCGCCTTCGTCCTTGTGCTCGCACCGCTCACTCAGCTGATCCCCGGCACGATCGGCGACCACATCTTTGCCTACCTCCCGACCAGCGCTGGCCAGCTCATGGTAAACGCACGGCAAGGACCTGACGACCTCCTGAGCCCATGGCAGGGATTCGGCGTGTTCTGCCTCTGGACGGCCACATTGATGTTCATCGCCAACTACCTCCTGAGGCGTCGCGATGCATGAGCCAATGACACGCCGCTCGATGCTCCACCACATCGGCGTCGAGGCGGCCACCGTGGTCGTCGCCGGCATCGGCGTTGGCACCTACGGGTATTCAGCAACGGAGTCCTCGACGCCGGCGACGGCACCGCGTACGACGCCTGGCGGAACTGGCAAACCGACCGGACTCCGCTCGGAGCGGTTGCTGCCGCGATCCTCGCGGCAAATCCGCACGATACCCAACCCTGGATCTTCCACGTCACTGCTGTGCACCTCTCGACCTTCATCCGGTGGGCTGACGTGATGGGCACGGTCGAGCTATTGTGGATTCCGCTCGGCGCTGGACAGCACGTCGTACGGATCAGC
>JANNNL010000459.1:0-5615 GCA_031398525.1 Actinomycetes bacterium
CTGCTGCGGTCCGGATCGATCGACGGCCCCCAACAGAACTACGGCACTGGCGACGAGCCACACGAGTAGCCAACCGAATGCAGGACGCCCAGCCGGAGCCGCAATCGCCGTCAACCCGACGCCAAGGATGACCGAAGGCAGCAGCACTGCGGCTCGCCACCGGCCACTGATCACCAACTCCACCGTCACCACTGCGGCCAAACCGATGATCAGGGCAACGAGGACGTACAGCGACGGCTCGATCGGGGCGGGCCACGAGACAGATCCAATATCGCCGACACCGCCGATCACCCCGTCGATGAGGTCTCGTCGCACGGTCCCTCCGGCCACAATCGCCACGACGGCGAGCCCGACGATCAGCGAGACCGCATGGACAACCGCTCGTACTTCACCGGGAAGCCGATCGATCACCAGGCCGGGAACCACCACGACCACGATGAGGCTCAGGAGCGCGGCGGGCGGTGCGGCGAAGAGACGGACCCCGAGCAGTCCGACAAACCCGCAGAGCAAGACGGACTCCGCGAGCAGCCACGAACGAGGCGGTCGTGCGAGCTTCATGACGCCTGGGCCCACCATCGAGCGAACGCTTCGACAGTGGGAGCCACGACATCGTCTCCGCGGCTACCGATCAGCCGCGGCAAGCCATCGGCGGTAGCGACCACCGAGACGTACATCACCCGGTCAGCCAGGTCGGCGAAGCGGTTCAGGCCCTCCTCGGATCGTCCCGACACCACAAAGGCGCAGGTTGCGCGGGGGGTGACGTGGACAATCTCGCCCAGCGCGCGCGACTGGGTAGGTGCCGTCAGCTGCACTCGGGCCAGCACATCGAGGGCTGCGGGTTCGTCGCGCAGGGGGCGTGACGAACCAGGGTTTTGCGGATCGGTCGTTGCCAAACAAACGTCAAGCCCATGACGTAGCGCATACGAACACAGCGAGGCGGCGATCTCGGTAGCGTTCTCGAAGGACTCGCAGGCATAGTCGCTCTGGTCGGTCATCAGTACCACCGTCAACGTCGGACGGCGAGGATCGGAATACTCCCGCACCATGTAGGCCCCGGTGCGCGCTGTCGTCGGCCAGTGAATGTTGCGGGTGTCGTCGCCCGCAACATACGGGCGCAGCGACTGAAATCCCGATGACGGATCGCTTCCGCCGCGACGCATTGCCGACTCGGTGGCGGTCACTCGCTCGATGAACCGCTGCCCATGGAGGGGAACGACCCGCGGATGAATCAGCACGGTGGCGATCGTGCCCGCCACGACATGCTCACCGGCAACCAACCCGAACGGATCGGACCGATGAATCGAGAGCGGACCGATTTTCGTCACCCCTCGCCGCCCAGCGAACAGGCCGTAGCCAACAGTGATCCCGTGATCCGTGGCGGTCGCGGGAAGATCGAGCCCGACGGTCTCGTCTCCCAGGCGATCACGCAGCGTCGCTGCGGCGACTCCGCGTCGGGACGTCGAGGTGATCTTGGCCCGACACCGAATCTGGCTGCCTCGTTCAGCCCGTAGTGGCAACGGGGTGCGCAGCACGACGACCGTTGGAGCTCGGCGAACGAGCACTGCGGCGATCGCCACAGCCGCCGATGCCATCGCGGCGACGACGACCAGTTCGGCGTATCGGGCACGCAAGCCTAGCACGCCAAGCAGGATCGCGCTGATCATCACCCCAAGACCGGTGCGGGTCGGCATCGTAGCGTCCCGTCGTCCCTCGTCTTCGGTCCGAAAAAATCAGGCGCGCTCGACGCGCCGACGCGGCACGATGAGCGAGTCGGCGACCTCGGCAAGCACGTCCTGGGCGGTTGTGCCGCGCAGGTCGGCCTCGGGAGTCAACGCCAGGCGATGAGTCAGCGCCGGATAGATCATCAACTGGACGTCCTCGGGGGTCACGAAGTCTCGCCCGTCGGTGGCGGCGGCCGCCCGCGCCAGGCGCAGCAGTGACAGTACTGCCCGAGTCGATGCACCGAGCCGCAGCGCTGGATGGCTACGAGTTGCCCCGGCGAGCGCCACGATGTACTCGCCGACCCCCTGACCGACGTGGACGTTGTCGACCACTGACATCATGTCGACGACATCGTGCAATGTCACTACCGGGGTGACATCGGGCGACGCTCGGCGAACCACATCGATCATCAGCAGGTCGAGCTCAACCTCGGGCGCGACATAGCCCAAGCTCAGCCGCATCGCGAACCGGTCGAGCTGCACGTCGGGCAGCGGGTACGTCCCCTGGAAGTCCTGAGGGTTCTGAGTGGCGATCACGAAGAATGGGCGCGGGACGAGTCGGCTTACACCATCGGTGGTGACTTGGCGTTCCTCCATCACTTCGAGCATCGCCGACTGCGTCTTGGGACTCCCCCGGTTGATCTCATCGCCGATCACGACGTTGGCGTAGACCGGGCCCTCGCGAAAGCTGAACCGACCGGTCGACGGCTCGAAAACCATCACCCCGGTGATATCGGACGGGAGGAGGTCAGGGGTGAACTGGACGCGCCGCCACGACCCGCCGATCGAGCCGGCAATGGCCTTGGCCAGGGTGGTTTTGCCCGTGCCCGGCACGTCCTCGATCAAAAGGTGGCCTTCGGACAGCAGACAGCAGAGGGCCAATCGAACGACCTCTGGCTTGCCCCGGACCACCCGATTCACGTTCGAATGCAACTTGTCGAACGTCTCGGCGAATCGAACCAATGGAACTCCTCGGGGCGAACGGCGAAAATCGGCGGAGCCAAACCCGACTTCGACTCGCGACGCTCAGCCTACGTCGTGCGTTCGTTGGTCCGCATGCCGTACGCATTCGGCGATTTCTTGACAATCGAACTGAACCGGCGGGCTTCGGCCCAGCCGATGCTCACGAGGCGGGGAGCCGACCGATTCGCAGGGTGTGGAGTTCGTTGGCGACGATCGTTGACGCATGGGCAACCGTGTCGACCAAGTCGTCGTCGACCGAGAGATAGCGACCGCTCAACTCGTCGGCCTGGCCCGCGGCGAGGGCAACACATAGCTCCATCACCTGGCTGATTGGATTGCCGCTTTCGGGCTGTTCCTTGAGGAGCCGCAGCCGCTCGACGAACCCAGGCATCCACTTGAGGGCGTCCGCGCGCACCAGCGGTTCGTCGGCGAACGCCGTGTCGACCGTGCCTGGATGCAGGACGAAGGCGTGCATCCCATGGCCGGCGATTTCGCTGGCGAGCAGCTCGGTGAACCGCACCTGGGCGACCTTGGCGCAGGCGTAGCCCGAGAAGTTCGCCGTGCCCTTCTCCGCCGCGCGGCTGGCGATCGTGATGATCCGCCCCGCGCCGCGTTCCATCATTCCGGGCAGCACCGTGCGGGTACACAGGAACATGCCGTGGACGTGCACCTCCTGCGTGCGCCACCACTCGTCGGGGTCGGCGGCGTGGACGGGGGCGAACGGGCCGGTGATTCCGGCGTTGTTGACCAGGATAGTCAACGGCCCCAGTCGCCGTTCGACCTCGGCAACCACCCGCTCAACATCGGCGCGGGAAGTCACGTCCCCGGTGACGCCGACCGCCAACGCTCCGGCTGCCTCACACTGGGCCACCGTTTCGGCCAGTTGCGACTCGGTCCGCGACATCACTGCTACTGAGGCACCCTCGGCGGCGAATGCCCGGGCAATGCCTTGCCCGATCCCTCGACCGCCGCCGGTCACCAATGCCACCTGTCCCGTGAGTAACTCGGCCATCGCTCTCCCCCTCAGACGGGCCCCAGGGTCCCCGCAATCAAAGACTGCCACCGCGGCAAGCCACAACCAACGCGGCTCTTCCGCACGGCACCTGGTCGCCGAACCCTTACCGATCGCGGACCCGGCGAGTCATGTCCGGCCTCGACGCCTTGCGTGAAGGGTTGCCGAGATATCACGGTCAAGTGTCAATGACCTTCGGTCGATGCATCGGCGAGGAGATCACCGTCAATATGTTCGGAACGCGGAGGTAGTGGGGCAGCGAACATCTCGCTCGTAATGCCCTCGTCTGTGCGCATCGCCCAGGCGAACTCTGCACCGGCAGCACTCCACACGCCACGAAAGACATGGACGGTCTCATATCCGACGAAGGCGACCACGATCGCAAGCGTGGAGAGAAAGGCCGCGCTGAAGCCGAGGGCCGCAAGCCCGATGCCCGTACCGAACGCGACCACACGAATGCATCGTTCCACCCGACGACGCGGCACATACACACCCACCTGCAGTGCACCGGCTCGAATACTGGTGCCAAGGAGCAGCACGACGAGAGCGATGGCTGGAGCGAAGTCGATGGGAAACGAAACATTGTGCTCCGACCAGACGTATGCGCCGAGGAGTACAGCAGTGTCTCCGAGGTGGCCGACGAGGCAGCTGAGATATCGGGCGCGAAAGGTCGCGGCGGCCTCGGCGTTCGTTCGATATCGGACGAACCCGGTCATCGTGACCGGAAGAATCAAGGTGAGGAGCGCCAACGCAGGCGACCCCGTGGCGAGCAACGTGCCGGTGAGGAACGCAAACAGGAGGCGACCAGTGGCGGTCCGCCGATGTGTCCGACGAAGTTGTTCGAGTTGCAGGTACGACACCGGCTCACCAGACCCCACAGGATCGTTCAGCCAGGACCAGAGATGGCGAGGGCCTAGTCTGCGCTCCGCTCCTGCGACCCGAAAGTCTTCGTGTCCGTCTGCTGTGGCACGAATTCGCCTGCACTCGTGGTGGATATCAATGACAAGTCCGAGGAGTGCCTGGGATGTCGCCTCCGCGACGGGACCCTTTGCGTCGGCAAATGCAGCAAGTCGAGCGAGATCCACCTGACACTGATGCGCCGCCTTGGTCACCTCTTTGATCGGTGTGAAGGTGGCGATCTCGGCACTGATCCGGTTCCAGACCTCGTCGGCATCAGAGCCGATCCAATCGGGCGCTTCCTGGTCTCTCGTCGCCGGACGGTCGTTGGAGATGCAGTCGCGCCGGGCCGCCAAGTATCGTGAGAATGAATACATCATCGTCGTCCTTTGCTATGAGTGCCTAGCGCTCGCCGCCGCCAGGCCTGTGCTGGGGAGCGATCCGGGATCGGATCGCAATGTTTACGTGTCGCGCCAGAATGTTCTCGACTGCTCTCTCCGTGACACTGAGCTGTTGCGCAATCTCGGAACTGGACAGGTGCTGGTCGTAACGAAGTTCGGCGACGTCTGCCCACAATCGATGCTGACGAACTCGGCAAGCTGTCGTTCGCCAGGTGGCCACAACCTCCCGGAGAGCGCGTCGAACGAGTTGGTCGTCCCTGTCGACAGTCTCGGCGTTGGCCGAAAGCCTGTACTCCAACGCGTCGCGCTGGTGATCCTCCATCGCATCCAACGCGACGACGTCGGGTCGGACCTTGCGTGCCCAGGACACCAACCCATTGTGTAACGCCCGACGGAAGTAGCTCTCGAAGGAACCTTTCGAGACGGTGAACCGGCCCGGCTTGATGCAGTTGAAGAACACGTCGCCGACAAGTTCGTGAAAGTCCTCTGTCGGTATTTTCCATTTGACGGCCACGACTCGCTCCGCAACGGCAAAGCTTCGCCGGTAGAGGATCCTCGCCGCTTCTTGATCGCCCTCCTGCGCCCACATGGCGAGCGCATTGTCAGAGGACGAACGCAGAC
>JANNNL010000534.1:0-2525 GCA_031398525.1 Actinomycetes bacterium
CGACGATGTGGTCGATGATGATCGGGATAGCGATCGTCTTGCCCGCGGGGATGCGAAGGACCAACGGGGCGGCAAAGGCCTCGTTGAGCTCATCAAAGTATGGATCGATCGCACCGAGCGCATCCGGCGGTGAGTCGGAGACGAGCCCGTCTGCCCCGGTGATTGTCGGGGCGGCATCGACCGGCGTGAGCCGGTCGAGTTGCAATTGCGAGACTCGGCTGTATCGCCAGATCTCGTCACCCTCGGTTGGGATCGGGGCGGCGGCGAAGCGCTCAAAGGCTGCGATACGACGCTCGCCAAGCCAATCTGGCCCAGCGAGACGGCGCACGGCATCGATAGTGAAGTTGCTCACAGGCTCTCAAAGGATCGTGCGATGGGAACGTCATCGACGGCAGGACAGCCGATCGACGGGTCGAAATTCTACCATCCACGTAGGAGAAATTCGCTGACGCGTCATGCAGCAGCAAGAACCGTCCGGGCGTTGTGCCCGTCAACCCCGGGCAGAGCGCCCGAACCATCGGCGCAATCCACGAGCCTTGGTACCCCGCCGAGCCAAGTCCTGCCGTTCCGCGACAACCTCGGCAAGCACACTTGCCCCGACCGAGTTCAGGAACTCCTCGGCCTCGTCGAGAATCTGGGCCGCCGACCCATCATCGAGCCCGGGGGGTTCCGGAGGAGTTGCCGGAGTGACCAGGCTGCCGTAGACCCAGGCCGCATCGGCGAGCCGCGGCTCGAAACCAGTGCACCGCTCGGGACAACGCCACGGCGCGTCCGGAGCGAGGTCGAGGTTGCACTTGCGAACCGTCTCGCCATTGGCGTACGTGCGGCTCTCGAAATTGCGGCATTCCTGGCGCATCGGCACATCTCCAATCCTACATGGCGCACCTCACCGACGGGGTTTGTGACATCACGTTTAGCGCATTTGTTGACGAAACGGTCCGTTGGCTCACAATCAGCCGACGGAACCCTCCATTTGCAATTCGATCAACCGACTCCACTCGACGGCATACTCCATCGGCAGCGTACGGGTGACCGGCTCGATGAACCCATTGACGATCATGCCCATCGCCTGTTCCTGCGACAAACCCCTGCTCTGCAGGTAGAACAGTTGCTCGTCGGCGATTTTGGAAACCGTTGCCTCGTGGCCGATCTCGGCGTCCCGCTCGCCGACTTCCATGTACGGCAACGTGCGGCTCTCGGATTGCTCATCGAGGATCAATGCGTCGCACTGCACGTGACTCTTGCAGCCGTACGCCCCCTCCTCCACTCGAACCAAGCCACGGTAGGTAGTAATTCCGCCGTCCTTCGAGATGGACTTGGAGACGATCTTCGACGTGGTTTCGGGCGCGGCGTGGACCATCTTGGCACCGGCGTCCTGATGCTGGCCAGGCCCGGCATAGGCGACCGAGAGGACCTCACCAGTGGCCTTGGGGCCAACGAGATACACCGACGGGTACTTCATCGTCAGCTTCGAGCCGATGTTGCCGTCGATCCACTCCATGTGGCCCTCGGCCTCGACCCGGGCTCGCTTGGTGACCAGGTTGTACACGTTGGGCGACCAGTTCTGAATGGTGGTGTAGGTCACTCGGGCCGATGGCTTGACGATGATCTCGACGACCGCCGAGTGCAGGGCGTCCTTCGTGTAGACGGGGGCCGAGCATCCTTCGATGTAGTGGACCTTGGAGCCCTCATCGGCGATGATCAACGTGCGTTCGAATTGGCCGGCCGACTCGGAGTTGATGCGGAAGTAGGCCTGCAGCGGCATCTCGCAGTCGACGCCCGGCGGAATGTAGATGAACGAGCCACCCGACCAGACCGAGGTGTTCAGCGCCGCGAACTTGTTGTCACCTGGAGGAATGACCGTACCGAAATACTTCTTGACCAGCTCGGGATACTCGCGCAACGCGGTATCCATGTCGCAGAACAAGATGCCGCGAGCCTCGAGGTCTTCACGATTCTTGTGGTATACCACTTCGGAGTCGTACTGTGAGGTCACGCCAGCGAGGTACTTGCGCTCGGCCTCGGGAATGCCCAGCTTCTCGTAGGTTTCCTTGATCTTGTCGGGCAATGCATCCCACTCATCGACGACGCCGTCGTTGGTCGGACGGATGTAGTAGTAGATGTCGTTGAAGTTGATGTCGGGCATGTTGACGGCGAACCAGTCGGCCATCGGTTTGCGATCGAAGGTGCGCAGCGACCGCAGACGGAACGCGCTCATCCACTCGGGCTCGCCCTTCCACCACGACATCTGGGCGACGACATCGTTGCTCAGACCCTTTTCGGGACGAAAGACGAACTGCTCGCCGTCGTTCCAGCCAAGGTCGTACTTGGAGAGATCAAGATCGAACGAAGTCATGCTGTGGTGGCACCTTCCGGCCGGATGGCCCTCTGGAGAATTTGCACTACCGCCATAGTAACAATTCCTGCGGTCCTCGCCACCTCTCGGATGAGACAACCCAGCCGCAACCTCGGGCCACGACCACCGATGGTCTACGGTCGGTCCAAGTGCGTTCCCTTCGCCTCGT
>JANNNL010000569.1:0-10583 GCA_031398525.1 Actinomycetes bacterium
CGCCCACAACAACAGCAGGGCGAGCGCATGTTTGCATGGATACTTGCGGCTCGGGCAGGTGCACCGCGCCGCGACGTCGGAGAATTCGACGGCCGTCTGGTATGGCTCACCGGCCGCCCCGATGAACAACCCCCAGGTCACCTCGGCGTCGCATCCGGCCGCCGACCACTTGGCAGGGACGGCCGCCACGCGGGCAGCCGAGAGCCCGCTGGCGTCGCCGGCCAGCGCCTCTACCTCTTCTATCGGCCACCGAGTCGTCATCGCTCACGACAGTATCGACACGGTGTGTCGGAGTTGACGGACCCCGTGCCGCCCTGCCCGCTACCTCACCGTTAGCGTGGCCATTGATGCCGGCCGAGATGAGGACCGAGATGGGTGCCAACGACGGCTGCGACATGGCGCGGGGCGGGTAGATGCTGCTCCGACTGTTACGGACGCACCTGCGGCCATATCAACGCACTCTCGTCGCGGTCATGGTGCTGCAAATGGCGCAGACCGTCGCTTCGTTGTATCTACCGAGCCGCCACGCCCAGATCATCGACCGCGGTATCGCCCAGGGCGACAGCGGCTACATCTGGTCGACTGGCGGGGTGATGTTGGCGATCACCGTCGCCCAAATTTGTTTCGCCATCGCTGCGGTGTACTACGGCTCGCGTGCCGCCATGGGTTTCGGACGCGACGTACGCGACAGCCTGTTCCACAGAGTCACCGACTTCTCGACTCGCGAGGTCGGTCAGTTCGGCGCGCCGTCGTTGATCACCCGCATCACCAACGATGTCCAGCAGGTACAGATGATGGTGCAAATGACGTGCACCATGTTGATCGCCGCGCCGATGACGATCGTCGGTGGCGTGATCATGGCAATGCGCGAAGACATCGGCCTGTCCTCGACCCTGCTGGTTGCCATCCCGATCCTGGTCGTCGCCATTGGCCTCGTGATCGGCCGAATGGTGCCTCAGATGCGGCTGATGCAGGAACGTATCGACGGGATCAACCGGATCATGCGCGAGCAGATCACTGGCATCCGCGTGGTGCGGGCGTTCGTGCGCGAGCCCAAGGAAACGGCCCGGTTCGCCGGCGTCAACGAACAACTCACCGAGACGGCGTTGCGGGCCGGGCACCTGCAGGCGTTCTTCTTTCCGATCGTGTTGCTGGTCCTCAACGCGTCGAGCGTGGCGGTCATCTGGATCGGGGCCAACCGGATTGCCAACGGCCAATTGAAGATCGGAGCGCTGGTCGCCTTCCTCAGCTACCTCGCCCAAATCCTGATGTCGGTGATGATGGCGAGTTTCCTGGCGGTATTCATTCCCCGAGCCGCCGTTTGCGCCGAGCGGATTCAAGCAGTGCTCGACACGGAGTCGTCAGTGGTTACCTCACCCATTGCCGTAACCGAGGTGACCCAACGGGGTTCGTTGGAGCTCCGCGATGTGTCGTTCTCGTACCCGGGGGCCGAAAAGCCAGTGCTGTGTGGGGTGTCGTTCCTCTCGACCGCCGGGCAGACCACGGCGGTGATCGGCAGTACCGGCTCGGGCAAGACCACGCTCGTCAATCTCATCGCCCGCCTGGCCGATGCCACCGACGGAGCTGTGGTCATCGATGGTGTCGATGTTCGCGATCTGGCCCCTGAGTTGCTGTGGGATCGCCTCGGACTCGTGCCACAGAAGCCGTTCCTGTTCACCGGTACGGTCGCCAGCAACCTTCGTTACGGCAAGCCCGACGCCACCGACGAGGAGATGTGGGAGGCGCTACAGGTCGCCCAGGCGGCCGATTTCGTCGCCGCGATGCCCGGCGCCTTGGATGCGCCGATTGCCCAGGGCGGATCGAACGTTTCTGGTGGTCAGCGGCAGCGACTGGCAATCGCCCGGGCGTTGATCCGTAAGCCCGAGATCTACCTGTTCGACGACTCGTTCTCGGCCCTCGACCTGGCCACCGATGCCCGACTGCGTGCCGCACTCGTGCCCCACACCCGTGAGGCAACGGTAATCATCGTCGCCCAACGCGTCTCGACGATCATGGGAGCCGACCAGATTCTGGTGCTCGAAGACGGCGACCCTGTCGGGCTCGGCACCCACGACTTGTTGCTGCGGACCTGCCCGACCTACGCCGAGATCGTCGCCTCGCAACACGCCATCCAGAGTGACGGCCCGCCCACCACGACGGTCCCAACGGCCGACTCGGGGGTCGCAGTATGACGACCAAACCCGACGAGCAGGCGGTCGGTCGTACCGAAGCGGCCCAGATGCGCAGCGCTGGACCGGTCGGGCGAATGGGTGCCGCTGGCATGCCCACCGAGCGCTCCAAGGACTTCGGCAATTCGGCCAAACGACTCGTCCGTCGGCTCGGCCCCGACCGGGGGGTGGTCGCCGCCATCGTTGCGTTGGCGATCGCCAGCGTGACCCTCACCGTCATCGGCCCACGCGTGCTTGGCCAAGCCACCGACGTGGTATTCCGCGGTCTGCGCGGACCGCAGGGCATCGACTTCGACCATCTACATCGCGTACTGCTGTCGGTCGTGGCCATTTACATCGGGGCGTCCGGGCTGTCGTATCTGCAGTCATACCTGCTGGCCGGGGCGGTGCAGCGCACGATGTACCGCCTGCGGTCTGACGTGGAAGACAAACTCCATCGGCTGCCGCTGAGCTATGTCGATCGCCAGTCTCGCGGCGACCTGCTCAGCCGGGTGACCAACGACATCGACAACGTGTCGCAAAGCCTGCAGCAGACCCTCAGCCAGATGCTCACCTCGATCTTCAGCATTGTCGGGGTATTGACGATGATGATCGTGATCTCTCCCCTGCTCGCCCTGATCGCGGTGTTGACCATCCCGCTGTCGCTGTACTCGGTGAAGCTGATCGCCAAGCGGTCGCGGATGCGGTTCATCGCCCAGTGGAAGCACACGGGGGCACTGAACGGTCAGATCGAAGAGACGTTCTCGGGGCACTCGATCGTCAAGGCGTTCGGGCATCAGCATCAGGCCGAAGAGACGTTCCGCCAGACGAATCATGAACTCTACCAGGCCGGATTCGGGGCCCAATTCCTCTCGGGCACGATCCAGCCGGCGATGATGTTCCTTGGCAACCTCAACTTTGTGGCGATCGCCGTGATCGGTGGGCTGCGGGTGTCGTCGGGTCGGCTGAGCCTCGGCGATGTGCAAGCGTTCATCCAGTATTCGCGCAACTTCACCCAACCACTCACCCAGTTCGCCTCGATGGCCAACGTGCTGCAATCGGGTATCGCGTCGGCCGAGCGGGTCTTCGAGTTCCTCGATGCTCCGGAGCTGTCGCTGGACCCCGCCACGTCGCAGACCGGTGCACCTCGCGGCCGAGTTGCGTTTGAGGACGTCTCGTTCTCGTACAACCCCGATGTGCCACTGATCCAGAACCTGTCGCTCGTCGCCGAACCCGGCCGGACCGTGGCGATCGTCGGAGCGACTGGGGCGGGCAAGACCACACTCGTCAACCTGATTATGCGGTTTTACGAACTCGATGGCGGGCGGATCACCCTCGACGGTCGCGACATCGCCTCGATGTCGCGGGCGGAGTTGCGGTCGAACATCGGCATGGTGTTGCAAGACACCTGGCTGTTCGGTGGGACGATCCGCGAGAACATCGCCTACGGCAATACCGCGGCGACCGAGACCGACATCCTCGCCGCGGCTCGAGCCACATATGTCGACCGCTTCGTCCACTCGCTGCCAGCTGGCTACGACACGATGCTCGATGACGACGCCGGTGCGGTCAGCGCCGGCGAGAAACAGCTGCTCACTATCGCTCGGGCTTTCCTGGCCGACCCGGCGATCCTGATCCTCGACGAGGCGACCAGCTCGGTCGACACCCGCACCGAGGTGTTGATCCAACGAGCAATGAATGCGCTGCGATCTGACCGCACCAGCTTCGTGATCGCCCACCGCCTCTCGACCATCCGCGACGCCGACACCATCATCGTCATGGAAGCCGGCCGCATCGTCGAACAAGGCAACCACGACACCCTCCTCGCCGCCGGCGGTGCCTACGCCGCCCTCTACAACGCCCAATTCACCGGGGCCACCTCGGAGTAGCTCAATCGCGGACACGGGGGGCGACCGGTCGGGCCTCTTTCGGGCGTGTGCTAGCTTCAGAATTCACCCATCGGACATCACCGGTTCATCCTTATGTCGCCGACATGAGATTTGGTCGGTCTCGACAGCTCACGGGCGGTGAATCTTGGAGGTTGGGCGACCCCGGAGCGTCGACATGCAGCTCACCAGCCGCCCGGTGAACCTCGATGACGAGGCGTACGATGAGCGGCGGTCGGCGATCTTCGCGTCGGCTTGCGATCGGACGAAGTGATCGATGCGGGTCGTCATGTATTCGCAGGACGGAATGGGCCTCGGGCATCTCAGGCGTACATCAAGCATCGCCAAGCGCCTCCTCGACGTCCGTGACGACGTCCGGGTACTCGCAATCTGCGATACCCCGGTCGATCAGCGCTTCGGTCCGAGCGCACGCTACGACCGCGTGAAGCTGCCGACAATCGTCAAGCGGGCTCCGGGAGTTTGGGAGGCCACGGCACTCGGCGACGACGTCGAAGCTGTCCTGAACTTGAGATCTCAACTGCTGAGCACAGCCCTCCTGTCGTATCGACCCGATCTGGTTCTGGTGGACCACATGCCGCATGGCGTGATGGGAGAACTGGTCGCTGGGCTCAATGCGCTGCGATCAACCAAACCGGGCGTCCGCGTCGTCCTTGGGCTACGCGACATCGTCGACTCGCCCGATGTCGTGCGGACGAGGTGGTCCATGGAGGGTGCCTATGACGCCCTCGATCAACTGTATGACCGGGTGCTGGTGTATGGCAGCCGCGAGATCTACCCGCTCGATGACCTCTATGGCTTCAGTCCGGCGGCCCGGGCGCGCACCGTCTACTGCGGCTACGTCGTCGAACCGCCGGCGACGATCGATCGTGCCGCAGCGCGCCAGACCCTGTTCCCCGATCTGGCCCCGAATCGGCCGTTGTTAGCCGTCCTCGGAGGCAGCGGACACGATGCCGCGCCGATCATGGCATGTG
Organism: Actinomycetes bacterium; assembly: GCA_031398525.1. GTDB lineage: Bacteria > Actinomycetota > Acidimicrobiia > Acidimicrobiales > Ilumatobacteraceae > JANMJD01. The sequence goes on from JANNNL010000569.1 coordinate 5,047, forward strand.
CCGCTCGGGCGGTGCCCGACGACTGGGCAACCGTCATCGTCTGCGGGCCAAACATGCCGGTCAGCGCTCGTCACGAGCTGCTCGCCCAGCTGCGGCCCGGTCTGGGGTGGGTCTTGCCGTCGGTCGAGGACACATCGGTCGTGCTCGCCACTGCGGACGCTGCCGTGGCGATGGCCGGCTACAACACGACGATGGAGATCCTCGTCAGTGGCACACCCGCAGTCCTCATCCCACGACGCGGTCCGAGCCTCGAACAGCGCACCCGCGCCCGGATCTTCGCCGAGCGCGGATGGGTGCGAATGGTCGACCCGGACGACCTTTCGCCCCTTACGCTCGGTGGTGCTTTGCGAGACGCGGTCGCCGACCATGTCGGGCCCAAAGGGGCGGCTTCCCGTGGGCTCGACGGGGCTGTGCACCGCGGTCCGGACGTCGGAGGCATTGATGCCGCCGTCGCCGAGTTGCTCGCGGTGACTCGCCACCCGAGCGACCTCGTCGCCCAGAGTTGGGCACAACGCTAAACCTGCTCTACAGATCCCTCCAATGTCTGTCGGCGCGCAGGGCGTCGGCGGCGAGGTCGAGGGCCCGTTGCGCGGCCGGCCAACGTTCGTCGCCGACGGGCATTGGGTCGACGCCGAATCCGGTCGTGCGCTGGCGGGCGATCTTCAGGCCGGCCATCGCCGTGGCCACGCGCATGGCGGGCGCGTCGATCTCGCGCCCCGTCGTCGCGCTCCAGGCCTCGAGCATCGAGCCGAGCAGGCGACGAGACACCGAGGCGAGGACGAGATGGGCGTATACGTGCCCGAGATCGACGTGCGGATCACCCAGACGGGCCTCGTCGAGGTCGACCACACCGACGCGGCCCCGGTGGTCGACAATGAGATGTTCCTGATGCAGATCACGATGGATCACCCCGGTCATCGGCCGGCCGGCGTTCATTGGCGCGGCGGCCTCAATGTCGTCGATCAGCGCGTCGTACCGCCGGACAAGGCCGTCGGGGGCTCCGGCCAAAGCAATCTCGGTGCTCCAGCGTCGCAAAGTCAGCATCTCCCCGTCGAAGTCGTACCGTCGGGGAAGCGGAACGCGCAACTGGTGGAGCTTGGCCATCCAGTGCCCGATCGCATCCCATGGCACCTCGTCGGGCGCGATGTCAGCGAGGGCACGACCATGCACCGCACCGAGAACCAGCATCGGCGGATCGTTGCTCCAGGCCAATGGTCGGGGCAGACCGAATGACACATCGCGGTCACGGGTCTCGTCCCACAGGAGCCCCAGCGTCAACATCGATCTGGCTCCCCGCTCGGCCTCGCTGAAGAATTTGACGTAAAGGTGGTCCTCGAGTCGTCCGTCGCCGCCGACGATGACGACCGGTTCGACGAGTTCGACCAATGTCACGGTCCGTTGGCCCGGTTTGTGACTCACGACCCGTTGCCGAGCAACGGCCGGTGTGCCGTGAGTCGTCGGAATACAACTGACCAGGTCGGCCAGTCGTTCGCCGACGTGGGTCGGTTCGCCGAAGCTGCTCAGAGGCACGCCGCTGCTTCGTCGAGGAGCCGCGGTACGAGCGGCCATTCGGCACGAGTCAAGTTGCGGTACCGCCGTCCGGCGATCTTCAACAGTGACAGCGCCCGCCAGGCCCGGGTGCAGTCGTCGTCGAGTTCGGGCGCATCGCCGACGCCGCGCCACCCGGTGGTGGCCGCGTCGGCCATTGCGAGCAGTGATGCCGCATCGCCAGGTTTGCGGACCGAACGCCACCAGAGGTAGGCCGAAAAGTTGGCCAGATCACGTTCGGGAGGAGCCGCACAGGCTCCGTCCAGATCGACGAGCACCGTACGGCCCTCGTTCACAATGGCCTGATCGGTACGAAGAACGCCATGAGCCGGGCCGGTCACGCCGGGCGGCAGTTCCTTCGCTCGTGCGGTAGCCATGTCGAGGAGCGCCTCAAGGCGATCACCGGTGGCCGGCGCAACGATCTTGGCAGCCAAAATGCACCTTCGCACTTCGTCGTCGTCGTCGTCGATCCTGCGGGCGGCCAGCGGACTATCCCGATGCAGGTGCATCGAGGCGAGCGCCGCGCCGAGTTGCGCGCAGGACGCTTGAGCCGAGACGGGTGAGACGCTCAGCAAGTCGTGAAGCGACGCTCCGGGCACTCGCTCCATGATCAGAAGCCCGAGCGCCGGGTCGGTGGCCAAGACACGGGGCACGCCGGGAGCGGCCGGGTCGATCGACGCCACGCGACCCAGTTCATCGAATGCCAGCTTCAACGCCGCAAGCCGCGCTGGAGGCACGAGTTTGGCGAACTGCCGTTCACCGAGATCGACGACACAGGACTCGCCCGGCTTGTACGAGACGATGGGGATGTCGCCGGTGAGCGTCGGGCGCAAACCGGGCAACGCCGGATCGTCGGCCGCCGCCGAGAACTGCCAGCCGGCCAGACCGGCTCGAACGACGAGCACGTCCCGAGGCCGAGGGTCGGGCGAGTTCGAATCCGAACGAATCTCGTAGGTGGCGACACAACCTTCGCCGGGGGTCCACGCCGTCGTACGGCGCTTCAACGAGTGGATCGTCGAGTCGAGAGCCCCGGCCTCGACGGCTCGCCGGAGGACGACGGTGACGTCGAGCATCGTTTCGAGCGATGGAAGCGAAGGATCGATCGGACGTTCGCCCACCTGCCGAGTGTACCCACACCGCCGTAGCCGCCGAATGCCGACCGGACGAGCGCGAGCGAATCGAGCAACAATGGGTCAGGGGGCGCAGGCCCGTGCAGAAATGTGCGCAGGCGAATGCCGACTGTTGGTAGCCAGCACGAACTGCCCACTGGCGGGCACAACCACGCCGCGACGCCTACCACGGTCAGCGCTCAGGGCCGGAGCGGCGGCGACAATCCTGAGCACCAGACTGATCGGTGGAGGTGGCCCGTCGCGACGCGTCATGGCGTCGTGTTCAGGTCGACGGTGCGCATCGCAACGGAAGTGGGGTGTTGGTGCGGTCTAGGTTGTGGTCGTGACGGCGTGGACCGGGGAAGCGTTGACCTACGAGACGATGGTTCGCCAGGGGCTGTCGTCGGGCCAGCCACTGCTCGCCTGTCGAACGTCAGTTCAGCGGTTCAGTGGGCGGCCAGCCGCACAGAACGCGCGTCCCCAATCCGGTCGCTGCTGACGAGCAAGCGCTGCATCGCGGCCCAAGCGTGACACGAGATAATCCCGTGCGGGACGCGGACCTCGGCGTTGCGGGTATCGCATCAGAGATGCGTGCGATGCGCCACGATCGGCCACGCTCGGCCACGCTCGGCCACGAAGTGTCGTACTGGATGGCTCGGCGGGCCTGTGACTTCCGATCACCCCAGGAGGGCGAGATCCCGCCGGACGTAGCGCAGGTGCGCCCACTCCTCCTCCAGGATCACGCGCACGCAGTCACCGACAGTGGGACGCCAGTCCCCGCCGCCCCATGGGTTGTCGCGCTCCTCGGCGAGCAGCTCCGGCGTGGCATTGGATAGGAAGTCGGTCACCAGCTGCTGCCGCTCGGCTCGCACCGCGAGGATGTCCTCGAACGCCGGCGCGTCGGCCCGGAAGATCGAGATGTCGAAGCCCATCTCGGCCGCACCAGTGAAGATCTGGCCGATCTCGTGGAACGGCTGCTCGATCCCCATGATCCCGCCGCGAAGCCAGGCCTCGGTCGCCAGCACGAGGTGACGCAGGGTTTGGGCGAGCGACCATTCGTCGTCGACGTGGGCGTCGACCAGTCCCCTGGGCGTGTTCGTCACCGTCGTCTCCCACGCCGCCTGCACCGCCACCCAACCGTCCCGCAGGCCCGCGGGCGTCTGCGCCTTCTGCAGCTCGCGGCCGGGGAACTGGCGGTTGTGCTCGGCGTCGACGAACGGCACCACGTCGACGCCGTTGACCATGAGGCTGCCGAAGAACAGGTCATGGCTGTCGATGTCGAGCCCGCCCACGTCGACGCTGCGCATCGTCACCCCGCTGACGTCAGACGATCTCAGGGTGGCGCCCCGAAAGCTCGTCCTGACGAACGTCGCGCCCTCGAACTCCTGGGTACCGGAATAGATCGTCATTACCGCATTCTGGTCCAGTCGACGGTGACAGTTCGTAGCCCTGCTCCGCGCGCTTTCCCGCATCTCCTTCGCGAGGCGCCCCAGGAACGCCCCCGCTCCGTAACCCGGGCGGCGCACCAGGGGGCGCGCCGCACTTCGGCAGTGATGCCTGCTCGGTAACGAACGCAAAGGGCGCTGCCCGGACGACTCCCAGCGGGCACGGAACGCGCCCACCAACCGTGGCGAGTCGGCCATCAGCGGGCAGCCACCGGTAGCCGCGGACGGGCAGATTCTCGTAGCCGCGCACGGTCGACCGACCGACCGAGCGCCAGCGAATCGGGCAACGATGGGGTCCAGGGGCGCAGCCCCGTGCAGCAACGGGACACCTGACGTGTTGAATGGCACAATCGCGTGGGACATCGCGGTTGAATGGCACGATCGCAGGACATCGAGTCGTCTATCTGGTCAGAAGCTTTCCGCGGGTCTCGCAGACGTTCCTACTGAACGAGCTGCTCGCCCTCGACGCCCACGGCATCGAGAACACCGTGCTCGCCCTGGCGAAAGCCGACGAACCGCTCACCCAGGAAGCTCTGGATTGTCAGCGGGCCCGAGTGGTGTTCCTCGACGACCTTCGCAAGTCGCCGGTCGGCACCATCGTTGAGCATCTACGATCGCTCGCTCGACGCCCCTCGCGGTACGTAGGAGCGGCATGGCATCTGATGCGCCAGCCCGAGGCGACCACCGGTTATCACGGCGTGACCCGGGGGCAGGCGTTCGATCTCGGCGTGCGGGCGGTGCGAGCGCTCGATCTGGGAGGTCGAGGTGCGGCGCCGATCCATGCCCACTTCGCCCACGATCCAGCGCTCGTGGCGCAGGTGATCGGCGACCTCGCGTCGGTTCCCTTCAGCTTCACCGGCCACGCCCGCGACCTGGTGCAGATCTCGCCGCGGGCGTTGTCAGCTCGCGTGACGTCGGCTCGGGCCGTGATTACGTGTTGCACGGTCAACGCCGAGTTGTTGCGTTCCGTCAGCGACGGCGAGCACCGTCGCAAGGTCGTCGTGATCCCCCACGGTGTCGATGTCGTGGCCTTTGCCCCGGCGGTCGATCTGTCGAGGCGACAGCGCGGGTCGGTCGTCTCCGTCGGGCGGTTAATCGAGAAGAAGGGCTTCGACGTGTTAATCGACGCCTTCGCCGATGTCGTCGGTGCAGGAGGCGCGGGCGGCGACGTCCACCTGATCATCTACGGCGACGGACCGCTGAGGCCCGAACTCGTGGCCCGCATCGCTCGGGCAGGTCTTGACAATCACGTGACCTTGGCCGGCGAATGCACCCAGGCCGAGCTTCAGGAACTGCTGCCGCAGTTCACGTTGTTCGCGCTCACCCCGTACGTTGCCGGCGACGGCGATCGCGACGGGCTCCCCACGGCGCTGATCGAGGCGATGGCCTGTGGTCTACCGGTGGTCACGACGCGGGTCGCCGGGATTCCGGAACT
>JANNNL010000598.1:0-9139 GCA_031398525.1 Actinomycetes bacterium
GAAGGACACCCTGAGCCGGTGCATCTGGTCGCGATCGGGCCGTTGACCAACGTGGCCCGACTGATCAACGAACGGCCAGCAGTCGCCGCGCAGTTGGCGTCGATCTTCGTGATGGGTGGCTCGGCGTTTACCGGAGGGAACGTCACCGCCGCGGCCGAGTTCAACTTTGCTGCCGACCCGGAAGCCGCCCATATCGTCGTTGCGTCGGGCCTGCCCGTCACCCTCTACGGTCTCGACGTATTCAACCCGGTGGTCGTGGACGGCGAAGCGGTCGGACGGCTTGCCGATTCGTCGGCGGCGGATGCGCAACTCGCCGCGGCCGTCATGAGGGCCTCGTGCACTCTGTGGAACTGCGAGGAGGCTCCGTTGGGCGACGCCGGAGCAGTGATCTGCTTCGAACACTCACAATTCCTGACATGCGAACCCCATCTCGCCGCGGTCGAGTGCGATGGCCGGCACACCCGCGGGCAGCTGGTTATTGAACGCCGCCCAGAGGCGTATCGGCGAACGAACGCCCTCGATGGCGGCCAGATCAACCTCGGGCTGTCGATCGATGAGGTCGGGGTCGCCGAGCACTTCGTGCAGTCGCTGTTGATTACTGGCAGGTCATCGAACGGGTCACGCAAACTCTGACGTACCCCCGGCGTACCATCTCTGATGTGACCGCCGCGCTTGCCCCGTCGTTGTTCGGGCGCGGCGTCATCGTCACCGCCGACCAGGCGGTTCCGGCCGACTGGGCCGATGCGGCCGAAGTGGTCATCGACGACTCGACGCTCGCCTCACCGGCTACCGCCCTCGCCGCCCTGCATGTGGCGTGGTTGGGTCGGCGGCCGGTGGTGGTGCGTTTGGCGGTCGACCCGGCGCTGTTTCGACGCCCGGGGGCGCAGGCGGCCGAGCCGTGGACGTTGGGTCCGTTGTTCGAGTTCCCGCTGGACCGGCTGCATTTTCTGGTGTGGGCGAACAACTATGACGCCCGCTCCGGCGAGCTGATCTGGTGGTGGTCGAACAAGGCGGGGCGGCTCGGGGCCGACGTCGTGCCCACAGCCGAGGGTGATGTGCGGCTGCCCGATGGTCGATGGGCGTGGGTCGATGCCGGCCCCCGCGGGTCGGTCCCGTCGGTGGATGCGCCGGTCATTCACGCCGACTCGGTCGATGTCGGGCGGCTCTCGGTCGTGCCACCGGCCGACGAGGGTGGCGCGGCGATCGAACTGGCCGACGACCAGCGCGCCGCGGTCGTCCACTCGTCGGGACCGGCCCGGGTCATCGCCCCGGCCGGGAGCGGCAAGACCCGGGTGCTCACCGAGCGGTTGCGATATCTGCTGGTCAACCGGGGGTACGAACGCGACGGCGTGTTGGCGGTGGCCTACAACGTGCGGGCGCGCGACGAATTGGTCGAGCGCACCGCCGCCTTCCGTCCGAGGGTTCAGACGCTGAACGGCATGGGCTACGAGGTCCTCGCCGACGCGCTCGGTCAGGCGCCGCGCATTGTCGAGGAACGCGATCTCCGGCGGATCATCGACCGGCTACTTCCCGCCAAACGCCAACGGCGGGCGAACACCGATCCGATTGCGCCGTATCTCGAAGCACTCGGCATTGCCCGGCTTGCGCTGCGCGACCCGGCCACCGTGGAGGTCGAACGTGACGACGTACCCGGGCTCAGCGATCTTCTGCCCCGATACCGCATGGCGCTGCGCGAGATGGGCAGCATCGATTTCGACGAGCAGATCTACTACGCAATCGAGCTACTGCTGGCCGATGGTGACCTGCGCCGCCGGATGCAGGGCCGTTATCGCTACCTGCTCGTTGATGAGTTTCAAGACCTCACCCCGGCGCACGTGTTGCTGCTGCGGCTGTTGTCGTCGCCGCGGCTCGACGTCTTCGGGGTGGGAGACGACGATCAGGTCATCTACGGCCATGCCGGGGCGTCGCCCGAGTTCCTCATCGACTTCGATCAGCTCTTTCCAGGCGCGACCAACTATGCCCTCGGAGTCAACCATCGCTGCCCGGTGGCGGTCGTTACGGCTGCCGATCAGTTGTTGTCGTGGAACCGTCGCCGTGTGGCCAAAGAAATCACCGCGGGTCCTACCGCGGCCCCGGGCGACTCTCGCCTCGACGTGCGCGAGATCGCCACCGAGGAACTGACTACCGACTTGGCCGAGACGGTCACCGGGTGGCTGGCCGATGGTCGGCTGCCGGTCGAGATCGCCGTGTTGAGCAGGGTGAATGCCAGCCTGCTCGGCCCCCAGATTGCGCTGGCCCAAGCCGGGATTCCTCTCGACTCCAACCTCGGGCCCGACATTCTCGATCGGCTCGGGGTGCGTGCCGCGCTGGCCTACCTGCGCTTGGCGTGTTCCGACGGCGCGCTCGATCGCGACGATCTGGTCGAGGTCTACCGGCGGCCGTCGCGAGGTCTGCCGGAGTGGATTGTCAAGTGGTTCCGCTCGGGTATGACGCTCGCTGCGCTCGAAGCGGTGGGTGAGCGAATCGACGACGAGAAGGTGGCCATCAAGCTCGTTTCGTTGGCCACGGACATTGGCCTGATCACCCGGTTGGTCAAACGGGGCAAGCCGACACGAGAGGTGCTCGCCGCTATTCGCGGTCGAGTCGGGCTTGGCGAGGCGATGGAGCAACTCGATCGGTCGAAGTCTGAAGGGTCGAGCCAACTCGACGATCTCGAGGCGCTGGAGCAGGTCGCCGACCTGCACCCCGACCCGGCGACGTTCGAGACGTGGCTGCGGGGGCTGCTCACCCGGGAACGCAACCGCGAGGGCGTCACGCTCGCCTCGATCCACCGCGTCAAGGGGCGCGAGTGGCCCGCCGTCGTGGTCTATGGGGCGTCGAGCGGGCTGCTGCCCCACCGACTTGCCGAGAATGTCGAAGAGGAACGCCGGGTACTCCACGTCGGTATCACCCGCGGCCGCGAGGAAGTCGTGGTCATCGCCGACGCCAACCGGCCGTCGCCGTTCCTGGCCGAGTTGACCGCGCGGGCACCGGAGCCGAGTGCCGAACCGGCTCGGCTGGGTGCCTCGGCCGCGGTCTCGACACCTGGGCCCACGAAGGCCGCGGGGTCAAAGGCGAAAGCAGCGTCGGATGCTGCGCCGAAGGGGGATGAGACCAACCCGGTGTTCATCGCCCTGCGAACGTGGCGGGGTGAAGAGGCTCGCTCGGTCTCGATGCCGCCATATGTGATTTTCCACGACCGCACCATGCACGCCATCGCCGCAGCCCTCCCTACCTCGATGAGAGAACTCGGGCTGATCGCCGGGGTCGGGCCCGCCAAGCTGGAGAAATACGGCCAGACCGTACTGAAGGTCGTGGCGGGTTCGGTCGCGACGGAGGCCACATGACTGACACGACCTACATCGCGCTGCTCAAAGGCGTGAATGTCGGCGGACACAACTCGGTGCCGATGGCCAAGTTGCGGGAACTACTCGTTCGTCTCGGCTACACGCGGCCCGAGACGTACATCCAGAGCGGCAACGCGATCTTCGACGTCGACGACTCCATGAGCGACGATGATTCCACCGATCACAGCCGACGCATCGTCGAGGCAATCGAAGCCCACTTCGAGCTCAGGATTCCCGTGTTCGTGCGGACTGTCGAAGACTTCGCGGATGTCATCTCCCGGGTTCCATTCGATGCCGATATTGACCCGAAACTGGTCCACGTGCTCTTTCTCGGCCAGGAGCCAACGGCGAATCAATGGGCAACTGTCGACGTGTCCCGAGCTGCAGGCGACCCGGTGGTGCGGAGTGGCCGCGAAGTGTTCGTCCACTACCGAAACGGCTCGGGCCGCTCGAAGTTCACCGGCGACCATGTGGAACGGACGCTACGTACCGGGGTGACGGCCCGCAACCTTAATACCGTCGCTGAACTGCACCGACTCGCTGCTGCCCGACGCCAGTGATGCTCGTTCGCAGAGACGGCCGACCGGCGAGGTGGGCGGTGCTCGGGGTGGCCATCGTCGCCTGGGTTGCGGTCGGACGGTTGGCCTGGGCATTCGTCTCGAGCGATCTGACCCTGCGGCTGGTGGCCGAGAACTCGCGACGAGATGCACCCCTGCCGTATCGATTCGCCGCCCTGTGGGGGAACGCCCCCGGCTCGCTCCTGGTGTTTGCCGCCATCGTGACCACCGTCGGCTACTTCGGCACTCGGGGGATGACGAGGCACGGGCCGGCGCTTGTCGCCTTGACCGGAGGGGTACTCACGGTGGTCGCGCTGGTGGCGGGCCATCCGTTCCAGCGGCTTGACATTCCGGCGATACGAGGTTTCGGGCTCACGCCGATCTTGGAGCACCCGGCAATGGCCATCCACCCGCCGCTGCTCTACCTCGGACTCGCCGCGACGTTGCCGGCGTGGGCTCACGCAGTTAGCGGTGGTTCATTCGCGGCCGCCCGGCGATGGCTGCTGACGGCGATGGGCATGATCACGCTGGCCATGACGCTCGGGGCCTGGTGGAGCTATGCCGAACAGGGCTGGGGCGGATACTGGGCGTGGGATCCGGTCGAGAACGGTTCTCTCGCCCCGTGGCTGGCCTGTGTGGTCGTCGTCCACCTCCGCGGGCGTCCTCCGCCCCGTTGGACGTGGGGCGTTGCCTGGTGTTTGACCCTCGGTGGGGGCGCGATCGCCCGCTCGGGAGCGGTGCGGTCGGTTCACACCTTCGCCGAGGCTCCACTCGTTGGTTCGACCCTCGGCGGTCTCGCGTTCGTCGCGGCCGTTGCCTGTGGTTGGCGACGACACGATTCGCCGCTCACGCCGGCCCCCGCGAGAAGCTCGGCGGCGATCAACCGGTGGACGCGGTATCCGGTGATCATCGCGTCGGCGGTCGGCGTCGTCGTGGTGGTCGGCACGGTCGCTCCGCTGGTCGCCGAGTGGAGTGGTGCTCGAACACTGTCGATCGGTGGGGAGTTCTTCGCCCGGCTGATCGCCCCGTTGGCGCTGGTCGCGGTCACCGCGCTCGGGGCCCTGGTGTTGAGCCGGTCGCGGCGGCTGGTGGCGATGGCCGGATGGCTGAGCCATGCGGGGTTTGCGATACTCGTCGTTGGCGTCATTACCACCACGTTTGATCAACGGGGGACCGCGACGCTCGGCGAAGGAGAGAGCGCAACGATCGCCGGGCTGACGGTGACCAACGAGGCCGTGACGGTGCGCTCGGGGCGTCGCGCCGATACCGATGAGGTGGCGGTCAGGCTGAACGTGGCAGGCCACACGATGTCACCGGCGCTCACCGCCTACCCCGAACGGGGCGGAATCTTGGCCGAGACAGCGCTCGTCACCCGCCCGTGGCGAGACCTACAGGCCGTGCTGCTCGACGCCGACGACACGGGACGGGCCGTCGTCGAGATACGCAACAAACCGTTCGTGCAACTCGTCTGGCTCGGCGCGTTGGCGATCGCGATCGGCACGCTGGCCGCAGGCCGAGGTCGCTCGGGCCGCGCGTCACGCCCGGTGGTAGCTTCGGGTCGCACCCCCGACGCTGTGGAGGCTTCCGACCATGCCCAATGATGCAAGCTCGCTCGATCTCGAGGGCGTGTACGTCCCGATCGTCACGCCGTTCGACGGCCAGGATGAGATCGATTTCGACGTCACCGACCAGGTCATCGACCACTGCCTCAACGCCGGCGTGCGCGGCCTGGTGCTCGCCGGGACGACGGGGGAGTACTACGCCCTCACCCCCGCTGAGCGGCTGCATGTCTTCACTCACTCACGCGCGGGATGTCGCCCAAGACCGGGCCCAGTTGATTGCCGGATGCAACGCTGCGTCGACCAAGGAAGTCATCGGTTACGGCCTCGCCGCCGGGGAACTCGGCTACGACGCATTGATGCTCGCCGCGCCGCCCACCTCGCTGCCAACCCAACGTGAGCTGGCCGCCCACTTCGCCGCGGTGGCCAACGCCGTTGGCCTGCCTGTCGTGCTCTACAACTACCCGGCCCGCGCCGGCGTGGAGATCGGGTTCGAGTGCCTGGACGCGATCGCCGACCTGCCCGAGATCGTGGCGATCAAGGAGTCGAGCGGCGACTTCTCGCGGTTCCTGCAGCTCAAGGCCCGGTATGAGGGCCGCGTCGAAGTGATGTGTGGATCTGATGATCAGGCGGTCGACTACTTCTTCTGGGGCGTTCGCAGCTGGCTCGCCGGTACCGGCAACGTGCTGCCGCGCCAACACGTCGCCGTCATGGATGCCGCCAATCGCGGCGACCACGACGAGGCCCGGCGGATCTTCGCCGGCATTTTGCCGTGGGTGCAGAACATGGAGTCGGGCTCGTACAACGCCAAGGCCAAGGCCGGTTTGGCTCACCAGGGCATCGACTGTGGCCCGGTGCGCCAGCCGATGCTTGCGTTGCTGCCTGAGGTCCAGCAAGCGTTGCTGGCCGACCTCGATGCCGCGCTCGCGGTCTCACTGACTCCCGCCTGAGTTCTGTCTCATGCGTCAGACCCGCACCCTCAACGCTGTCGAAGTTCACGCCGAGGGGGAGCAGGGCACCTGCTATCTCGGCGGAGTGTTCGAGATTCCTGGGGTCTCGATGCGCGAGAAACTCCACTATCTGAACGAGGTCGACGACTCACTGCGCAGGTACCTGTGCTTCGAGCCGCGCGGCCGTCCGCAGTCGAGCGCGAACCTGGTCTACTCCTCGTTGGACCCCGAAGCCCACGCCGGATTCGTGATCCTGCAGGCCGATCGGGCCCATGCGATGAGCGGGTCGAACACGATCTGCGTGGTCACCGCGTTGTTGGAAACCGGCGTCGTGCCGATGACCTCGCCGACCACGTCGGTTGTGTTGGAAACGGCCGCAGGGCTGGTGCGTACGACGGCCGACACCCCCGACGGCCGCTGCGAGCGAGTCACCCTCGACGGCGTTCCGTCGTTCGTCGACGCGTTGGATGTGCCGCTTCATGTGCCCGAGCTCGGTGACATCGTGGTCGACGTGGCCTACGGCGGTTGCTACTACGTGCTCGCTGACCCCGCCCAGTTCGGGGTCAAACTCGATCGCTCCTCGGCCCGTGACGTGGTCGAAGCGGCGACTGCCATTTCGATCGCGGCTCGCGAGCAGATCATCGTGCAACATCCCGAGATCCCCGAGATCGACTTCATCTCGTATGTGATGCTCGTCGGCGACGACGACCCAGGCCACGGTTCGTTGCGTGGGGCCACGGTGCTGTCGGGTCGAGTTGATCGTTCGCCGTGCGGCACCGGCAATTCGGCGAGGCTGGCCTGCATGGCGGCCCGCGGCCAGGCGGGCGTCGGCAGCAAGTTCACGGCCCGTTCGCTGATCGACTCCGAGTTCACCGTCTCGATCATCGGCACCACAACGGTGGGCGGTCGCGACGCCGTGCTCCCTCGAATCTCGGGCCGAGGCTGGGTCGTCGGCACCCGCATCACCTCCGTCGACCCCTCCGACCCCTACCCCGAGGGCTACGTCCTCTCCGACATCTGGGGCACCGAAGTCGGCTCCTCAAAGTAGCCGTGACGAGCCGTTCTTTCACTTGCGCCGAAGCAGGAAGGGTGCGCCCCTGGTCAAGGTGTCCAATAAGCCACCCGATCAAGGGCCTTAATGGGCGATGCGATCGGACGGTAGCGAGCGCGAGCGATGGAACCTCAGCCACGGAGACTTCAGTCCTGAGGTGAGGTCTCTGGCGGTGGTTCCTTGGCGGCGCGTTTGCGTTCGAGGAGTTCGTTGACGGTCTTGGTCTTGGCTCCCGCGGGTAACGGCGGGCGCGGATTGGTCGCCGGGGTTGTCGGACTCGGGGCGATGCCAGGGCGGGCGACGGGCGGTGTCGGGGCGCCCCGGTTTTCAGGGTCGGCGGGGGCGATGCGGGGGACGACCTCGCGGACTCGGCGGCCGAGGCGGCGGGCTCCGGCACCGGCGCTGGCCAACGAGGCGCCCCGGAGGGAGAGTCGGGAGAGCAACACGGCGAGCGGCCACAGCAGGGCAGCGAGCAGCAGGAGCGGCCCACGGAGGTCCCAGCGGCGGGTTCCGGAGGCGAGTCCGGCGGGGTCGAAAGCCTGGACTGCCGCGATCTCGCCGCGACCGCTCGTCAACGTCGACAGGCGCGCCATCGTCGCCGGGTCGGCGGGACCGGGTAGGTACTCAGCCGGGTAGCTCTCGGACGCAAGCGTCGAGGCGGCGAGGATCGTGTCGCCCGAGCCGGCGCCGGTGACGTTGACCCCGACGGCGTAGGAGCCCGACCGAGGCGCGGGCACCGAGCCGGTGAACTCATCACCGCCTGACCGTTCGAGGGGCACTTCGATGCGTTGTCCGTCGGGGCCAGCGACGTTGGCCACGGCCTGTGATCCGTCGGGGAACGTGCCGTCGCCCTTCACACTGATCGTCAGCATGCCGGCCGCCAACTTGGCTTGCGCCGCGCCCGCGGAGTCACCGGCGGGGAAGGTCTGCTTGACGAGTCTCGCCCAGAAATCGACGTAGCCATCCCAGGTCGACCAGTTCGCCGCCCAGTCGGAAGCGTCGCTGGTCCATGCCGTCACGGTGCCCAAACCGGCCTGCCAACTGGCCAGCAGCGGGTCTTGGTCGGGGCCGATCCGCATGGCCGTCGTTGCCGTGCCCTTGGAGGTGGTGGCGACGTACCCGAGGAGGTCGGGGGCGGCCGACAGCGGCTCGGTCACCGGCGTCAACGCCGTGATCGATGGCAGGAACGATCCCTCGTTGATGAAGTCGCGGCTGGCGATCACGGCTTCCTCGGCGATGATCTGGGGAACCTGTTGCAGGTCTTGGCCGGGGTAGTAGCGGCCGCGGCCCTTCTCGGCGATGATCTCCAACGACGGTGCCGCGCCCTCGCCGGTGGCGATCACCGAGACGGTGATGCCGTCGTTCTCGAACAACTCGCCGGCCTGGTCGGCGACCGCATCAATGACCCCGGGAGCAGTGAACCCGTCAGTGAACAGGATGATGTGCTTCAACCCGGCGCGGTTGTCGCGTAGCGCCGCGGCAGCCTCGTCGAGCGAGTCGCCCAGGTTGGTCGCCCCATCAGGTCGGAGCTTGCGCAACCCTTCCTCGACCACCTCATTCGAGGGGAGTTGTTGCAGCTCAACGACCCATTTCGACGACGAGTTCCACGCCAGAATGCCGATCTGATCCGATTCCGACAAGGCTTCGACCGCCCGGGCCCCGGCGGCGCGGGATA
>JANNNL010000604.1:0-4310 GCA_031398525.1 Actinomycetes bacterium
GGCACTCCGGCCGCCAACGATGCCCGTCGCCGCCGGCAGGCCGTGCGAGTCGCCGAGATCTACCAGGGGCTCATCGGGGATGGAGCTCGGTATGTGGCCGTCGTTGGTGACCTCAACGATCATCCAGCCAGCGATCCGCTGGCCCCGTTGCTCAGCGACACCGATCTCACCGACATCAGCACCCACCCGAACTTCGACTTCGGTGGTCGCCTGGGAACGTTTGGAAGCGGCAACGCAGCGGCCAAGATCGACTACGTCCTGTTGTCGCCCGCATTGCAACGCAAGGCCATCGGTGGGGCCATGTTCCGGATGGGGGTATGGCACGGCTCACGGACGAAAGACCCGTGGCCGATTTATCCGACGATGACCGACGAGTCACATGGGGCGTCCGACCACGCTGCGATCTACGCCGACATCCGGTTGTGATCGGGAGCCGGTCGCGCAGGAACGCGGCCGACGAGTCGATGATCTCGACCTGCTCGGGGGTGGGGCGAAGGTCCATCAGCAGTGCTCTCCGTCATCGCGGCAGTCCCAGCACTCGTTCGGCGATGATGTTGCGTTGGATTTCCGACGTACCACCACCGATTCCGTAGGTGAACGAGGTCAGATAGCGGTCGATCCAGGCGGTGATCGGATCGCTTTCGACGAGGGAGAGTGAGTGAGCTCCGAGCACGTCGACCGCGAGTTGGGCGACCTCTTTGCCCAGGTCGGAGTAGAAAAGCTTGAGCATCGAACCTTCGGGCCCGGGCTCGGCCGACACCGCGTTCTTCGAGATCGTCAGGTACGTCAGGGCCCGCAAGGCGGCGACATCGGCCCGTACCCGGGCCAGGCGTTGGGCGATGGCGTCGTCGTCGATCACCGGGCGTCCGTTGATCGATCGGTGGCTGCGGGCGAGGTCGATCAACGATTCGACCGCGGCGGCGAGCTGCACCTGATGCAGCGTGAACGCCGTGCCCCGCTCGAACGACAGCGTTGACATCGCCACGCTCCAGCCGTTGTCGATACCGCCGACGACGTTGGCGAGGGGGATGCGGACCTCGTCGTAGAACACCTCGGCGAAGTCGCGGTCGCCGTCGATCATCTTGATCGGGCGGACCTCGATGCCGGGGGAGCGCATGTCGCAGATCACCCAAGTGATGCCCTTGTGCTTCGGGACGTCGGGATTGGTGCGGACGAGCAATTCCTGCCAGTCGGCAACCGACGCGAAGCTCGTCCAGATTTTCTGGCCGGTGACGACGAGTTGATCGCCGTCGATCTCGGCGCGGGTGCGCAGCGACGCCAGGTCGGAACCGGCCTCGGGCTCCGAGAAGCCCTGACACCACAGCACGTCGCCGCGCAGGATGGCGGGCAAGTGGTACGACTTCTGCTCGTCACCGGCCCGGGCCATCAGCGTTGGCCCCGCGTGGGCGAGGCCGACGAAGCGGGTATCCATCGCCGGCAGTCCGACGCGGGCGTACTCCTCGTACCAGATCAACTGCTGCACGAGTGAGAGATCGCGACCGCCGTACTCGGTCGGCCAGACGATGCCCGCCCACCCGGCGTCGTACTGGCACTTCTGCCAGGCCATGTCGAATTCGCGGGTGTCGAGGCCGAGCCGGCGGGGTCGCCCGGTCGGCGTGTTCTCGCCGAGCCACGTACGGACCTCAACGCGAAAATCGTTGTCTTGCTGCGAGAACGCCAGATCCACCTAGCTGAATCCCTGCAGGTCGAAGAGGTCGATGGCGTTGCCGCGGACCACCTTGTAGATCTCGTCGGCCGAGAGTCCGTCGAGCATCTTGGCGACCACGGCTCGGGTGTCGGGCCAGGTGGAATCGGAGTGTGGGTAGTCGGTCTCGAAGGTGATCTTGTCGATCCCAATCTTGTGGCGCATGTCGATGCCGGTCTGATCCTTGAAGAAACAGCCCCACACGTTGCGATGGAAATAGGTGCTCGGCGGCTCGGGAATCGCCTTGGTTCCCGCCCAGCCCTGGTTGTCTTCCCAGACGTCGTCGATGCGCTCGAGCACATACGGTATCCACCCGATCTGGCTCTCGGCATAGGCGAGGCGGATCTTCGGGTAGCGCACGAGCACGCCCGACCAGAGGAAGTCGACCAGCGAGAACATCGCGTTGCCGAACCCGAGGGTCGCCGTGACGGCGGGCGGCGCGTCGGGTGAGGTGGCCGGCATCCGCGACGACGAACCGATGTGCATGCACACGACGGTGCCGGTCTCTTCGCAGGCGGCAAAGAACGGGTCCCAATAGCCCGAGTGGATCGACGGCAGGCCCAGCACGTAGGGGATCTCGCTGAACGCCACGGCTCGCACGCCGCGGGCCGCGTTGCGGCGGACTTCGGCGCCGGCCAATTGCGGGTCCCACAGCGGAATCAGACAGATCGGGATCAGCCGGCCCCCCGAGTCGCCGCACCATTCATCGACGGTCCAGTTGTTGTAGGCGAGCACACAGGCGAGGCCGAGATCTTTGTCCTTCCCCTCGGCGAAGGTCTGGCCGCAGAAGCGCGGGAACGTCGGGTAACAGGCCGAGGCCTCGACGTGGTTGACGTCCATGTCGGCCAGGCGGGCCGTGGGGTCGTAGCAGCCCGGACGCATGTCGTCGTAGGTGATCGGCGTCATCGTCATCTCGTCGCGGGGATAGCCGACGGCGGCGACCATCCGCTTATGGGTGTAGACGAGGTCCTCGTAGATCCACGTGTCGGCCTTGGTGGGCGAGTCGTCGTCGAACTCCTCCTTATAGGCCGCGGCACCCGCGAACTCGATCGTGGCAACACCCCGCCGCTCGACGCGCGGACCAGCCTCGCGGAACTTGGCCGGAAGCCATGTCTGCCACAAATGGGCGGGCTCGACGACATGGTCGTCGACGCAGATGATCTTGGGGATGTCGGCTTCGTTCATGACTGCTCCAGCGTCGACCGGTGGCTGCGGGCGCGGGTCAATTCGGCAAGGACGACGGACATGTCCTGCCCGGTGGCTCGGGCGGTCGCCTTCACTTCTTCCCACTCCTCGAGCGCGGCGTGGGCCCGCACTCCCTGGTTGTTCCACGTGGGGTCGAGCGGGGTGGTCAGCTCCAGGCGAATGCCATTGGGGTCGTAGAAGTAGATCGAGTAAATGATCCCGTGGTTCACCGGTCCGACGACAGAAACTCCCTGCGAGACCAGCCAGGCATGCCAATCGTCGACCATCGCCTGGGACTCGACCTCGAGGGCGATGTGCTCGAAAATGTCGTACGCCGGATGGGTTCGCGCTGCGGGTGCCGGCAGCTCCGGAGCCTCGAAAAAGGCCAGGTTGGAGCCATCCTGCATCTTGAAGAACGAGTGGAGGTACGGCACCGGATCACCCGTGGAGGGAATGCGGTCGTTCATCACCGCGGCGACCAGTTCCATGCCCAACATGTGGGTGTAGAACGCCACCGTCGCAGTGGTGTCATGCGTGATGTACGCCACATGGTTCAACATCATCGGCCGCCCCGGCGCAGCCGCAACAGGCCGCGCGGCCGTCGCCGTTTCACTCATCAGCTGACCTGCTTTTCCAGTAAGACCCGGGCATACGAGCACAGTAGCCGACATATCTGACAGTACTGTCACCAATCTCGCCGGCTTACTCGCAGAGCAGTGACTCACCTCGGGGCCACCGTTCGACGCTGTCGACTGTGACGAGGTAGATCCCGGTTTTGTCACTCGGGTTGATCCAGAGTGCTTCGTCGCCGGACCGATATCCGGTTGCCTTCGCAGCTGCCGGGCCGGGTTGGTGGATGACCGTCTGGCTGATCGTGATCGTCGTGCTACTCGTTCTCGGCTACCGCAAGCTCGCACCGCGTCGGCGCGTCAGACAGCGCCTCTGATGTCGTGACGCTCGCAAGTCAGGCCTTGCTATTGAGAAGGAATCGGCAAGCGGCTCGCGTATGGGCGGAGGTGGCTGGTGAGGGTGCGGCCGGTTGGGGTGGTGACGACGAGGGTTGCGTCGGGGAGGAGCTTGGCGGCCCAGCCGGGGGTGTGGAGGATTTGGTGGTGGCGGAGGAGAGCGCGGCGAGGTTGGTTGGGTCGGTGGGGCCGAATTCGGTCCAGGGGATGACGTGGTGAATTTGGCAGTGGTTGATTGATCTTCGGCATTCGGGGAAGCGGCAGGTGCCGTCTCTGGTGGCGACGACTGCTCGTAGGTGGTCGCTGATTTCTCGAGTCCTTCGCCCGAAGTCGAGGATCACACCGGCGCCGTCGATGATGCAGCGGTGGATGTCGGCGTCGCAGGCGATGCGGTCGAGGACGGCGCGGGTGAGGGGCTGGCCGGTGATGCGGGTGGCGATGCCGGGGGCGCGTCG
>JANNNL010000716.1:0-5830 GCA_031398525.1 Actinomycetes bacterium
CGGTGACACGGGGGATGAAGTTGCGGCGCCGCCGGACCTCGGCGGGGTCCATGCCGATCTCGTCGGCGAACCGGTCGATCGCCCGCTCGATGGCCAGCGCGGCCTCGGGCCGACCAGCCCCGCGATACGCCGTGACCGAGATCTTGTTGGTCGCCACCGACACGCCGGTGAACCCGCAATTGGCGATGTCGTAAACGCCCGGCACCATCCGCTGGGTCATCATCGGCAGCATCGCCCCCATCAGCGGGTACGCCCCGGCGTCCTGGACGACGTTGACGTGGTAGGCGGTGATCCGACCTTCGCGGGTGCCACCGAGGCGGATGTCCATCCGCTGGCCGCGACCCTGGGGCATCGCCATCATCGACTCGGTGCGGGTCTCGGTGAACTGCACCGGCCGGCCGATGGCGCGTGAGATCCAGCCGAGGGTCAACTCTTCGCCGACAGTGCGCGACTTGCAGCCGAATCCGCCGCCCATATCGGGGACCACGGCTCGAACCCGCGAGGGAGGCAGGTTGTACAGCCGAGCGAGGATGTCGCGGGTCTGATGCGCGCCCTGGCACGCCGAATAGTGGACCAGCCGATCTTCGCCGTCATCGCCCGGCTCCCACCAGGCGGCGCCCGAACGGGTCTCCAACGGGGCCGCGTTGAGGCGCTGATTCATCACCTGCAACTCGACGACAACCTCGCAGTCGTCGAATGAAACAGGCTGCTTCGAGTCAAACCGCATGTAGACATTGGTGCCGACCGTCGGGTGGAGCAGGGTCTCGTCGCTCAGCGCGTCGTCGATCTCGATCACCGCGTGGAGGGGCTCGACGTCGACAATCACCCGGTCAACGGCATCGGCGGCGGCGTACCGGTTCTCGGCGACTACGGCGGCGACAGGTTCTCCGACGAACCGAACCGTGTCGCGAGCGACGAGCGGCCGCTCACATCCGGATGGCACGGCCGGGGAGGAATGGGGGAAGTTGGGTAGGTCGATCTCGGAGCCGGTGAAGATGGCGATCACGCCAGGGACTGCCAACGCGTCGGCGATGTCGATCGAGACGATGCGGCCGTGGGCGTACTGCGAGCGCACGAAGGTGACCCACGCCCCGTTGGGCAGGTCCATGTTCTCGACGTAGGTGCCCTCACCGGTCAAGAACCGCGGGTCTTCCACCCGGACGACACGATTCCCCAGAATGCTTCCCACAATTACCTCCAACTCGCGGCCGCCTCACCGTACTCGCCCCACCTCCCACCGCCCCGAAGCCCCGTATCACGCTGCGGAACGCCCGCATGCGGCGCTCGATCGGAACGTTCAGACGAGTGAACGCTCCCAGGTACCCCCCGTTTCGGACGATTTACCTGGTCACGGCCCACGAGGCCGGATAGCTGGGAGCGAAAGTCGCTTCGTTGTCATCCACCGGTGGCGGTGGTGCGAGTGACAGGGTGATGCGAGCGCTGGACTCCGCCACGCCGCCCACGCCACCCGCGCCGCGTTCTCCGCACCCACCGTCGACGTCTCCGTAGTCCATGCGGTGTCACGCCGCCGGACCACCACCCGCTACCTCGCGTCCGGCCTCACCGCCGCCGCAATCATCACGGGCACCGTCGTGCTCACGAACCGCGACCCGGGTGAACAACAGGCTCGAGGTTCGGCGGCCCCCATAGCCGAGGTGAACGAGACGAAAACGTCGTACAAGCCGATCGGCGATCACCTTGCCGAAGTAGTGGCCGAGAACAAGAAACTGCTCGCGGAGGCCAGCCCCGACCAGCAGGCCTTGCTCGCCGACGGCTACGTCAGCCGCAACGAGTTGGAACTCGCCGCCCAGGCGAACCTTGATTGCCTCGCGGCCAGCGGAATCACCGACGCAACCTACAAGTGGGACGACACCCACAATGGAATCAGCTTCACCTACCGCGTGCCCAAGGGGCAGAACACCCAAGCCCGCGGTGATGCTTGTGATCGAACCCACTTCGACGCCGCCAGCAGCGCCTACGCCGTCCAAGTCGACCTGCTGAACGACCCCACGGCCAATGTGGAGCAGTCCCTCGCCGACTGTCGCAGCACAGATCTCGCAAGCTGGCCAACGGTCGAAGGCCGGGAAGCCCACTGCTGGAACCAGACGATCCAAGCACTCCTCAACAGGTCGAACCCGTCGACTTCAACCGCTCCTACTCCCGCAGACGACGGGACGCTGTATCTGCTCGCCGATCCGGCGTCAGGGATAGTCGGGACGAGCGGTTCCTCATGGCGGGACATGGTTAGCGACCAGAGACTCCGACTCAAACTACCAAATCACGTGGATGGGCTCGGCGACGCAGGTCATCGCGGTGTTTGGTTCGACATCGATCGCGGAGCTGACCAGGGTGGCGGAGTCGCTGCGGGTGGTGGACCGGGCGACGTGGCATGCCGCGTTTCTGGAGGACTCGGAGTCGGGTCCGCAGGGGTGAAGTGCTCCCCACTATTGGGGTTTCGTGTCGTGGTGACGCGAAAAGTCGAAACTGGGGACGGGGCGCGCTCGATTCGACCCGCCGAGCAGCACGAGGGCCAGCCGCCTGCCCGCTCGGCGGCTACGCGTCGAGGTGGCGGCGGAGTTCGGCGAGGCTCGAGGTGAGCAGACGGCCGACGTGGACTTGGCTTGTGCCGATCCGCTCGGCGATCTGGGCTTGCGAGAGTTCCTCGAAAAACCGCAGGTAGAGGATCGTGCGCTGCCTCGGTTGGAGCCGGTCGAGCAGGCCGGCGATCACCTCACGATCGAGCACATCGTCGAAGTCGGCATTGGCTACCAGCGGGGTCGACTCGGTGACCTCCAAGGGTGCGGTGCGGTAGGCGTTCCCGGCTTCCATCGCCTCGATCACAGCGTCCTCGTCGATGTGCAGCGCTTCGGCCAGCTCGGCGACGGTTGGGGAGCGACCCAACGCGTGATTCAGGGTCGCGGTCACTTCGGTGAGCGCGCCGCGTAGGTCCTTGGCGCGGCGCGGCACGTGCACCGACCAGGTGTGATCGCGGAAGTGACGCCGCATCTCACCCATGATCGTCGGCGTCGCGTATGCCCCGAACGGGACGCCATGGGCAGGGTCGTAGCGGTCGATCGCCTTCAACAAGCCAATTCCGGCGACTTGAATCAGGTCGTCAAGCGGCTCGCCCCGGTCGGCGAACCGCCGGGCACCGCGTACCGCCAGCCAGCGAGTCTGCGCCTCGATCTCATCGCGAAGCTCGACGGTACGCGTCGTCGCGTACCGGCCGAGCAACTCATCGATTGCTGCGTCGGAATCAGCGTGGGGAGCGACGGCGGCGACGGTAGGTGGAGGGTCTGATGGAGGCACCACAGCGCTCAGATCGACAGGTGTTCGACGGTCGCCCAGATCTGGGCGTTCGAGTCGACCTGATCGATGCCATGGTCCGCGCACACCCCTTCGAGCACTGTGCGGCACAGCTGCAGGTCGGGATCGTTCACGTCGAAGCCTTCCATCGGCGTGCGGCCGCGCACGGTGAAGGTGTGCGAGTCGACCACGAATTGAACGTCGATCGACTCGCCCCGGCCGTGTTCGATCAAAGCGATCAGCACCTCGCTGACGGCGATCTTGATGTCGTCGATCTCATCGACGGTGTACCCGGCCAGGGAGGCGACGCCGCTGGCCGCCAGTCGCAGAACCTTGGAGAGAGACGGATCGGGTGGAACGCGAATCTCAACCGGTCCGATCATGCCCCGCTCATTCACCCGCGCCATCCGAGTCCGCCGATTCTCCCGAGCCCGCCGGCGATGGGTCCGACGCGGCCGAGATCTCGAACTGCTCGGTGGTTCCGGTGATCTCCAACAGCCGGGCGACCTCGGCGCCGACATTACGGAGGGCAACCACCTCATCGCGGCCCCGTGCGCGCCGGGCCGCGCCGAGCAGGCTGCGGAGGCCGGATGAGTCGATGAACGACACTGCAGCGACGTCGATCACTACCGGGCCGTGTTCTTCCCGGTCGGTGATCGCCGAATCGAGAATCGGTCCCCCGGCGATATCGATGTCGCCCGTTACAACGAGTTCGCCGTGTGCACCGACCTCAACGGTCAGTGAATCGGGGCTTCCGGTTTCAGTCATCGAACGTGGTCTCCTGATCGTCGAACCCGCAGGCACAGAGTCTGCCTGATTCAGAGTCAGGACGTCGAGAATCGGTCGTCGATGACGCCGCGACAACGTCAGTAGGTGGCAACAAGTTCCCGACGATTTCGCCGGGCCTCGTCGCGGGCGGCGGCCACTTCTCGGTAAACCTGGACGTGGCGATCCACCATCCGCTCGACCGAAAAGCGTTCCTTCACCTGGGAGCGGCAGCGAGTGCGGCTGAGCCGTTCGACGGATTGCAGGTGGACCGCGAGCATGTCGAGATCCTCGTCGAGGAAGCCGGTGAGCCCGTGATCGACGATTTCAGGAGCGGCACCTTGCGGGCATCCAACAACCGGCGTGCCGCAGGCGAGGGCCTCGATCATCACCATCCCGAACGGCTCGGGCCACTGGATCGGGTTGAGCAGGGCAATTGCACCACAGAGCAGTTCAAGCTTCTGGGCAACGCCGACTTCGCCGACGTATTCGATGTCGGCCGAGAGGTGGGGTTCGACGAACTTCTGGAAGTAGGCCAACTCGCCGGGCTCGCGCATTTTGGCAGCGATCTTCAGCGGCATCCCTGCCTTGCGGGCGATTTCAACCGCTCGGTGCACGCCCTTGTCGTGCGCCATCCGACCGAGGAACAGCGCGTACCCGCCCTTGCCATCGCCGACGGGCATCTCGTCGACGTTGATGCCGTGATGGATCACCGTCGAATCAAGGCGGGTCGAGGCGGCGTGGTTACGTGAGATCGAGATGAGTCGCACGTTGTCGGGATACGCCTGGAGGATCTGCTCAATGTGCGGCTGGTAGATCGAGTGGTTGGTCACGACGACGGCCATGTTGGCAGCACGAGGATTGACCAACGGTCCGGAGCGGGTGTGATCGTGGACGATCGTGTCGTCGTCGATCTGCTCGTAGGCACCGATGGTGTGGGCGAGTTCCCAGGTGCCGTCGCCGATGATCGGCGGCTCGCCCGACTTGATGACCGAGCGGACAGGCACCGGGATGGTGCTCTCGGCGTGCGCATACAACGTCACATCGTGGCCGGCGCGCTGCAGCCCACGGGCTAGCACGTCGATGACCGCCTCGGTCCCGCCGTAAGCCGGGGGCGGAACTGGAACCCACGGCGGCGCAATCAGGGCAATCTTCATCTCAGCACTCCTCAGTCGTGAATGCAGGCACCGTCTCGGGCACCTCAGGGGGTGTCCGTTCTGTACCCAAATCCACCGCGAGTTAGACCTACGTACGTGAACTTCTGGGGCCACCGAATGCAACGTCGATGGCAAGTTGTATCGCGCCGTCTTCGCCGCGTTCGGACATCGAGCTCACGCCGACGCTGAACTCGAAGCCGCAATCCACGCGGCCCGAGATGGCGGCGTATCACGGGCTGCTATCGGCGCAATGGTCGGCCTCAGCGGGCGAGGCAGTCCGCTCCCGATACGGCTAACCGCGGCCAGATAACCGCGGCGGCGATGCCGTCCGTCGCCAGCCTGAGCGGTGATGTTCGCCCTCCTCGGGCTCTTCAGGTGAGCCGGGCCGAGCGGTCGGCGTGGAGGTTGATGGAGCGGTCGCCGAGGGGGATGTTGCGGACGTCGATTCGGGGGAGCCAGGCGGGGAGTTGGGGGTTGGTGACGAGCGCCCCGGACTCTATGGAGGGTTCGACGCCAAGGAGCATGCGGAGCATGAACAACGGGGCGGCCGCCGCCCAGGCCTGAGGGGAACACGAGGTCGGGTAGCGCACCGGAACCGCGAG
>JANNNL010000735.1:0-20759 GCA_031398525.1 Actinomycetes bacterium
GCTCGGCTCCGTCCTCGCCCTGTGGGACCTTGGCCCCGTCGGCTGGGCGTTGAAGACCCTCTTTCAAGATCTGGTCGTCACCATGACGTTCCTCGGGTTGCTCGCCTACGCCCGCAAACGCGCCCTGGACGGCACCTATCTCGCCAAGTGGGTGGCCGTCGTCCTAGTAGTCGTCTCGGTGGTCGAAGTGATGTCGGCGGGCTTCCGGCCCACTGCCACCTTGGGCCAATCGAACGTCGCAGGGCATTTCTTCGTACTCGCCATGCTGTTCTGCCTGCCGAAGCTCTCTCGTCGCTGGTGGCTGATCCTGCCACTCGTGGTCGTCGCCGTGGGCCGGACCGGATCGTTCGGCGCGCTGCTGTCCCTACCTATTGCTTTGGCCTACTTGGGCTTTGGGGCAATGCGCCGACGGATGCGCGACGCCTCGTCCCTTCACGTGTTCACCTCGTGGTTGCTGGTTCTGGCCCCGCTGGCGGTGCTCGCCGCATTGACCTTTGGGGCAGTGGCCGAGCGTGCGGCCGAAAAAGGCGCGGGTCTCGGCAGCGAACGTCTGTCGTCGAGCAGCGACGGCCGGATGATCATTTGGAAAGAAGGCATCACCGCTTGGCAGGGCGACCCCCTCGGCCTCGGCCCGCACGGGTTCAAGGAGCTGCGAATCGACTGGCGGTTCGGTCAGCAGATTGCCGATGCGTCAGAGATCCACAACGACATGCTCGGCTATCTCGTGGAACGAGGCCCGCTCGGCTTGTTCGGTCTACTGCTGCTCTATCGGGCTCTGTGGGCCGCGGGTGCCAAGGGCGGTGTGGCTCGGGCGTTGCTCATCGCCAACGCCATTGGTGGCATGACCCACGAGACACTTCACTTCCGGGTGTTGTGGGTCCTGTTGGCGCTCGCCTTGGCGTCGGAACTCCATGACCGGCCCCAACGGCAGCCCCGAACCCGGTACGGCCGCCGACGCGCCCGCCTAGAAGCCGCTCGGCGTGCTGAGCCGGGTTTGTCGACCGTCAGCATCCCGACCGCCGATCGCCCGAGTCGACTACTGGAGTTGTCACCCCGCTGAGCGTCGGTGATCGTCACCGTCTCGGTCTGTCGCGACGGTCAGACCGTCTTGCCGCGATACCGCACGACGTTGACGCGGTCACGCAAGATCGACTCAAGCCGCATGCCACCCGAAGCCTTCGCTGCGAGGTGCCGACGCGAGTCGGTGGTCTGAATCGGGGTACGTCGCAACGTGAACGGGTCTTGGCCAGCGGAATTGGCCCCGGGTGTCGCCAACGCGGCGCTTCGGAAACGCTTGCGCACTTCGCGGTCGGCGGCCGACGACGGCGGCACGGCCTTCGGGTAGGCGAAGTCGTGCGCGGTCATCCCACACCATTCGCCGATCAGATCGATCGACCGATCGAGTTCATCGGCGATCTCGTGATCGGGGAGTCGATCGAGCAACAAGTGACGATGAGTATGCGAGCCGATCTCGACGACGCCGCTGTCGGCGACCTCCTTCAGCCCGGCCCGGGTCATCGCCGGAGACCCATCGAACCACGGGATTGCCCCATCGACGAACCCCGTGGCCAGGTACAACGTGGCCGCTAGTCGATGCTTGGCCAAGATCGGCAGAGTGTTGTCGACAAAGTCTGCTGTGCCATCGTCAAACGTCAGCACGACACCCGGCTTCATCGCCGTACTCGATGGCGCGCCGATCTCGGCGCACGCATCGCCGAGCCCGATGACTCGATGGTTCGCGGCGAGATAGGCCATCTGAGCGTCGAAATCGGCCACCGGTAGGTCGACCAGCGACGAGGTACCAAGACCGACCCGGTGATAGATCAACAGGGTGATTCCGGTCGCCCGTGGCATCACCCGATCGGCCGCCAGCGATGCTTCCTTAACCACCGCGCCAACCGTGCGGCGGACGGCGTCCTTGGTTTGAACCGTCACAACCGGTCGACTTGCTCGCCGGAGACCCGGTTGCGGGTGTCGAGCACCTTGGCCCCGAATCGTGCCACCATCTCCCAGTCAAACGCCGAGTGCTCGGTCAGCACAACGATCAGATCGGCTGCTTCCAACGCGGTCTCGCCGAACTCAACCAGCTCGATCGTCGATGGCGCATGGCGGATGTCGATCAGCGGATCACACGCCTGCAGGTCGGCGCCGAGCTGTTGGAGTCGGCCCGCGACCTCGACCGCCGGCGATTCGCGAGCGTCGCCGGAGTCCTTCTTGTACGACAACCCCAGCAACAAAATCCGGCTGCCGTTGACCGCCTTGCGGTCGCGATTGAGGTGCTGGATCACTCGTTGGGCGACGTAGTCGGGCATGTGCTCGTTGACATCGTTGGCAAGCTCGACAAAGCGAAAGGCGTGACCCAACGAGCGTCGAACTTGCCACGACAGATACGACGGATCAATCGGCAGGCAGTGACCGCCAACGCCCGGGCCGGGAGTGAACCGCATGTAGCCGAACGGTTTGGTGGTTGCTGCGTCGATCACCGACCACACGTTGATACCCAGATCGTGAGCGAAAATGGCCAACTCGTTGACCAATGCCACGTTCACATGGCGGAAGGTATTCTCGAGCAGCTTGGTCAACTCGGCCTCTTTCACGCCGGGCACCATCACCGTCGTGTCGACAAGCGCCGAGTAGTACGCGTCGACGATCTTGGCTGACGCCTCGTCGATGCCCGAGACGACCTTGGGCGTGTTCACGAACGTATACCGCTGGTTGCCCGGATCGATGCGCTCGGGGCTGTAGCCAACGTGGAAGTCGGGTCCAGCCTTCAGTCCCGACTCCTCGAGGATCGGAATCAGAATCTCCTCGGTCGTGCCTGGGTACGTGGTCGACTCGAGCACCACACAGCAGCCAGGCCGCATATAAGGAACCAACAGCCGCCCGGCCGATTCGACATAGCTCAAGTCCGGAGCGGCATCGCGCAACGGAGTCGGCACTGAAATGACCGCAACATCGAAATTCGCAAGATCGGCAGGATCTGTCGACGGCAGATAACGACCCGTCGCCAACGCAGTTGAGAGGTCGTCACTCGACGCGTCATCGATGAACGAGACGCTCGCCTGCAGTCGCCCGATACGAAACTCATCGACATCGAATCCGACCACATCAAAGCCAACTTCGACGGCCCGAAGCGCAACCGGAAGCCCGACGTAACCCTGTCCCAAAATCACCGTCCGCAACGGGTGCTCGGTAGACGCGTCATGGCGTGCGGGAACAGAATTCTCAACAGTCATGCCGCGATGCTACGACCTAATCAGGTGGGCATTCTGGGGAGTCGTCCTACCCAATTGCGAAACTGGGAGCGTCGTCCGGCTCTACCAATCGATGCGCTGGCGATCGAGGCTCCGCGCCGGTGCTCCGACAACAACATCGCCAGGGGCCACATCGCGGGTGACGACGGCTCCGGCGCCCACCATCGCCCCCGCCCCGATTGTGAGACCGCGCAACACCACCGCTCCCGCCCCGATTGTGGCTTCTCGCTCGATATGGACATCGCCACCGATCACGGCACCGGGAAAGACGGTAGAGAAGTCGTCGAATCGACAGTCGTGCCCGACGGAGGCGTTGATGTGCAAATTCACGTGCTCGCCAAGTACACAACCCGTCGTCACCCTGGCTCCGGCGGCCATGATGCATCCGGCCCCGACGGTGGTGCCAGTGCCCACACTTGCCTTGGGGCTGATCAGTGCCATCGGAACCGCCCGCAGCACGCCGATGCTCTTGAGGATCGAATGCCTCACCGAACCTAGACCGATAGCGACCACGAACCCCACATCAGCCGTTCGTAGCCGGGCGGAAGTTCCGATAACCGTGGCGTGGATTGCTCGCAACCGAAGTTCGTCGATTCGCCCATCGTCGAGGTAACCGAGCAGTTGAATCGGCTCGCCACCGGCTTCTAGATCTCGGGCGATATCGGCAACTTCACGCCCAAATCCTCCGGCTCCGACGATCACCAAATGTTCCGGGCGTCGATCCATCACGGTGACGATAGTCCACAATCGGGGCCGGGGAAACCCGAGCCGTACTATTGAGACAACCGGTCCGTGATGCTCCGACCGATGAGTCTGCGCAAATTCTCTTTTGCGTTTACTCATATCGATCCGCCCGCGCAATGCGGTGTCATCTGACGCACCCAAAAGCGGGTTCGTTCGACCGACCGTCACTGTGCTCGCCCGCCCGTCGATGCGTCGACGCCGGACCGCGACCTCAGTCGTCTTGGGGGGCTCGGCCGTAGTAGTCGTTTTCGCCGTCGCGGGGGACTCGGTTGAGGACCATGCCGACGACGTTGGCTTGGGCGGCTTGTAGGCGCTCGACGCCGCGGGCGACGTGCTTGTAGTTGGTCATGCGCAGCGAGGCGACGAATAGCACGCCGTCGACCATGCTCGACATCACCAGGGTGTCGGACACCGGGAGCACGGGCGGGGAGTCGACGATCACGATGTCGAACTGGTCGCGGGCCGCCGCGAAGAAATCTTTCGCCACCGGCGACCCGAGGATTTCCACCGGGTTGGCGACGGGCTGGCCGGCGGGCAACACCCACAGGTTGTCGGCGTCGGCATGGCAGTAGTTGGCGATGTCGAGGGTCTTGCGGGTCGCCTCGCTGCCGTCGGCGTTGGTGCGAGCAGCCGCGTCGGTGGCGTCGGCGTCGGCCGCCCGCTTTCGACGGGCCGGAGGCATCGGGTAGTCATCGACCGACACGACCTCGTTGCCGCGACCGGCAGCCCGACCGCGAGCAGGGTTGGCGGAGCGACGGGCACGATTGATGCGACGCTCCTCTTCCTCGGCGATACCGGTGAGAATCTCGACCAAACCCGAAGTCTGGCCGTGCGCATCGGTCAACGACTCCACCCGCGGTCGCCGCAAGTCAGCCGAGATCAACAACGTCCGTGCCCCGCTGACCGCGTACGACGCGGCCAGGTTGGTCGCCACCGTCGACTTGCCATCGCCGGGCATCGGGCTGGTCACCAGCAGCACCCGCAGCTGCTGCTCGAGGCTGATGAACCGCAACGAGACCCGCAACGAACGCACCGCCTCGGCGACAATGCCGTCGGGATGCTGTAGCGCGGCAATGTGGAACGGATCCTTCGAGACCCGACGGTCGACGGGAATCTCGGCCAGAGTCGGCAGACCAGTGAGTTCCTCGGCCTCATCCCGTGAGCGCAGTCGCACATCGAGCCGGTCCTTGAGCAGGGCGATAGCGGCGGCGAGGATCAAGCCGGCCACGAGTCCGGCCATTGCGCTGCGCAACGGCTTGGGACTGATCGCCGAGGGTGACGCCTTGGCCGACCCGATGATCTCGGCCTCGCCCCGCTTCAGTTCGGCATCGATATCCAACTGACCGCGCCGGTTTGACAGCTCCTGGAACTGGGCCTGTGCGGTCTGCAATTCCGCGGTGATCGCCGCGCCTTCGGGCTGACGGCCAAGCTCGGTCAGGCGAGCCTGCAACTTGTCGATCTGCACGGTCAACTTGCTGGTTGCCCGATTCAGTCCCTGAATTGACGACGTCCGCCGGTTGTCGATATACGCCGCGGCGACCTGGTTGGCGATCGCCGCCGACCGCTCGGGGTCGCGAGTGACCGCCTTGACCTTCATGATGTTCGAGTCGGCCGACGTAGTCACGCCGATCGCCGACTGCACCTGGGCAGTGGTGACCCCATTACCCAGGATCTTGGCCGCCGCTTCTGCGACCTCGGGACCATCGGCGATGCTGGCCAACGACTTGACGATGCGCGAGCTGTTGGCCAACTCGGTCGCCGAACCCACATTGGCCGTACCGAACCGTTCGTTCGGATCGTTCGGCTTCAGCAGCACGGTCGCCGTTGACTGATACTGCTTCGGCTGGCGATTCGAGTTGAGAAAGGCTCCGACTGCTAACAGAAGGGGAAGGGCAACGAGCACCTTCCAGTTCCTTTTGATCAGCTGGAGGTAGTCACTCAGTTCCACGTTCTTCTTCCAATCAACCGGTTTTCGCCCGCGACGTCATCAGCAGGCTACGTAGGGCGGCAAGATCAAGTGGCCCAGGATACGCCATGAGCGGGTTACAGCGCCGCGGCAGCCGATTCGGCCATGGCCGGAGCCGATGTGCTTGCGGGCATCGGGGCGATCCCGGCCTCGCAGAGGCTGATCAACCGCTCTTTGGCGCACTCGTCGGCGATCGGGGCGAGCAGCGCATCGGCCTGCTCGGGGGAGAACCCGGGCACCATCGCATGGGAGATCTCGGGGTGGAAGGGCCGGATGTCGACCTCACCATCACCGAAGAGGTCCTCGTGCATCTTCTCGCCAACCCGCAGGCCGGTGTAGACGACCTCGATCGGGCGCATCGCCCGGCTGGCCATCAACTTGGCAACCGCATCGATCAGCACCGGCTCGCCCATGTCGAGCACCAGCACCTCGCTCGCCCGGCCATGCACGGCGGCCTGCAGGGTGAGGGTGACGGCCTCTTCGATCATCATGAAGTAGCGAGTCGTCTCGGCATGCGTGACGGTGATCGGGCCGCCGCGGGCGATCTGGCCCTCGAAGGTGATCAGCATCGAACCACGGGAGCCAAGCACGTTGCCGAACCGCACCGATAGATACGGGCGGCCGGTCTTGGCGGCCATCGTCGAGGTCAGGCGCTCGGTGGCCCGCTTGGAGTAACCGAGGATGTTGAACGGGTTGGCGGCCTTGTCGGTCGAGATGTTGATGAACTGCGCGACGTTGTGGTTGGCCGCTGCGGCGAGCACGTTCTGCGTGCCATAGACGTTGGTCTTCAACGCCTCGGCGGGGAAGCGCTCGAGCATCGGCACGTGCTTCAGCGCCGCGGCGTGGAAGACGATTTCGGGCTTGTGGGTGGCGAACACCGCATCGACCGCACCGGCATCACGGATGTCGCAGAGCACCACTCCGGCGGCTTCGAGATCGGCGACGCCCGACATGCTGAGAATCAAACCGTGCAGGGCACTCTCGTCACGATCGAGCATCACGAGGCTGGCGGGGTTGAACCGCTGAATCTGACGGCACAGCTCCGAACCGATCGAGCCGCCGGCGCCGGTGACGAGCACTCGACGACCTTCGAGCAACGTGGCGATCTGGTCGAGTTCGATCGAGATCATCCGACGGCCGAGTAGGTCGGCTTCGGTGACGCCCGAGATGGTGTCGACGCCCAAGCCGTCCATCAGGCCACCCGGGTTTCGCAGCACCAGGGCCCGCAGGCCGTGGCGCTCGATCTCGCCGACCAGGAGACGCAGTTCCTCGCGTTCGATGCTGGGGATGGCGATCAGCACGGTCTTGGCCTCGTACTGGCTGGCGACCTCGGCAATGTTCTTGCGGCCGCCCTGGACCTTGACGCCGCCCAGTGAACGGAAGCGCTTGGCATGGTCGTCGTCGAGCAGGGCGACGGGGCGATAGGGGGAGCGTGATTCCAATAGGGCCGGGAGGATTACGGCGGCGGCGGTACCGGCTCCGAAGATGATCAGCGGCTCACCGGCGATGGCACCCGAACGATTGCGCGAATCACGCCAGTAGCGCCACAGCGCCCGAGGGATGGTCATCGCCGCAAAGGCGGCGGGACCAGAGAGCAGCACAGCCCGCACCGAGTATTCCTCAGTGAATCCCATGGCCACGGCGAGGAGCACTGTCGTGATCGCAACGGTGATGCCGGTGGTGCGCAGTTCGTCGAACGAACCGGGCCGCCAACCACCGCGATAGATGCGGGTGATGAAGCCGATCATGAACTGAATCACAGCCACAACGCCGATCGCCGTGAGGCATCGGCCAAACGTGACGCCCGTCGTACCCCGAGAGGTCAACAAGAACCAACTGGCACCGAGAGCGATGGCCCATGAGCCAATATCTGCCACGTACAGTGGCAGCGAACTCTTTGGCAGCCAAGCGGGCCGACTCAGTCGCATTTGTAGTGGCTGTGGAACTGCCATGAGGGTTTTCCTTCCGATTTAGCGCCGTAGGTACATGAACCGACGCTTCAAGAGGTTTGGTGCCGATCCGCCGGACCAATTCCGAACTTCTTAAAATGTACGGCAGCCAGGTGTAGATACGTAGAAGCCATCTGGCCCATTCGGAATGCCCACAGCCAGTCACCGCCCTTGCCGCACCTGTCTCGATCGTGACACCCCCTAGAATCCACCGCATCGACAACCGCACTTCGACTCTGACGCGACCAAGCCGCTCCCGGCCCGTGGTCAAGCGTGGGCCGTCCGGCAGCGGCCGGTGGGCTGCATTCGTCCTCGCGTTCGCCCCCGCAATGCAGTGGACATCGGTCGCCGGGTTCGTCCCTGGAGACCTCGCCATCCTTCCGCTCGTCGCCATCGGCCTCCTCCGGCGCGATGAGTCCGATCAGGTCGCCAGCCGGTTCCGCCGGCGTCTCGTGCTACCTGCGGCGATCATTGGCCTCGGCTCCACGCTTGCCCTCCTCGATGTCGGGCTCACCTCGTGGGCGATCAAAACGTTGGTGAGCGACGTCATCGTCACGTTCACGTTCCTCGGGATTCTCGCCTTCGCTCGCGGTCGTCGCGTTCCGGTGCCGAAGGTCAACCAGGCGATCATGTGGTCGGGCCTGATGGTGTCGGCGATCGTTCTGGCGCAGCGCGGCTACCGACCCGCGGCGACGTTCGCTCAGACGAATATGACGGCGCACTTTCTCGCCGCTTGTTTCGTCTATGTCCTCACTCGGGCCGCCACCCGGACCCGTATGGTTGCCCTCCCGATCATGTTGCTGGCCATTGTCATCACCGGCTCGTTCGGGGCGCTGTTGTCGGTGGGCGTCGTGGTCGCGTGGTACGGCTACGGCACGATGCGACGCCGCATGCATCGCAGCCCGGCTGCCGTCGTGATGTTGTTGTGGGCGCTGATCGTCGGCGGCGTGGGTTTGGCGGCGAGCAACACGATCACGAGGCAATTGGCGACCGCCGAGTCTGACGAGGGCCTCAGCCAGCAACGGCTCGACAAGAGCGGTGAGGGCCGCAAGGTCATCTGGCTCGATGGGCTTCGCGCCTTGCGCGACGACCCGTTGGGCATCGGTCCCGGAGGATTCAAGCCGCTCAACATCCACACTAAGGTGGTCAATGGGGAGCTCGACTCGTCGGAGATTCATCAGGACACGATCGGCTACGTCGTCGAGCGGGGCTACGTCGGCCTGATCGGCCTGATCGGCCTGATCGGGGTGTTGTGGTCGTCGGGCCGCAAGCGCGGCACCGTCCGCGGATTGATACTGATGAACGCGGTCGCCGGTCTTTTCCGCGAGACCCTTCACTTTCGTCACCTGTGGATCTTCATGGCCCTCGCCGTTGCCTCGGAGCTCACCGACGCCGGCCCACGCATCTCGCGGGTCGCCGGTCGTCGCACGCAACTCTTCGCCCAAGGCGGCATGGCCGCCCGCCGGGTGACGCGTGCTACGACCCGGGCGAGCCGCCTGCGCGACGAAGCCGCCGGCGTCACCGATGTCGGCGCCGCCGTCACTGGCGCCCCCGGGCCGGGTCGTGGTGCCTCGGAAGCTTCGGGTGTCACCCGCTCGCGCAGTTCGCGGACGCGTCGCCCCCCTGCACTTCGTACATCACGCGCCGCTCGCCGCGTCGCCCCCGAGACGCCGTCGTCCCGACCCGGCTCCCGCCGAGTCACCCGTCGCTGAGCCTATTCTGAATGGCTGCCGAACAGGCAGGGTGACCAGCCAATTGCCTCATCGGACGGACATCGATTTCACTCGCTCGCGTTGACGTTCAGGCGGACCAGATCGCGGAAACAGGCATGCTGGTCAACCGGTCGCCGAAGGTCTGAGGATGTCCGCCAATGTGGATGACCACGCCATTCACAAATCGTTCGCCGAGCTTGTCGCGCATGTACCGCAGGTGACGGAAGTCGGTCTCATCCACGTCGTTGGCGGCTTTTACCTCGATGCCGACAATGCGGCCGTCGGGCAGTTCGGCGATCACATCGATTTCCCGCTTCGCCTCGTCACGGTAGTGATAGAGCCGAATCTGGAGGTCTGACCAGGTTGTCTGGCGGAGTAGCTCGTTGACCACGAACGTCTCAAGTAGCGGCCCGGCGAGCGGGCTTTCGGGCACCGTCAGCACCTCGGGCGTCGTGCCGAGGAGCGTTGCCGCGAGCCCGCTGTCGACGAGGTGAATCTTCGGCCGCCGCGTCACCCGTCCCGTCAACCCTGGGGTCCACGCCGGCAAGGTGTGGTGGAGATAGATGGTCTCGAGCAATCCGAGGTAGTCGGTCACGGTGTCGTGGCTCAGCCCAAGCGCTTGGGCCAACGAGGCCGGTACGAGTTCTTCGCTGGTTCGTTGAGCGATCAGCGTGACCAACCTTGGGAGATCGACCACCTGTCGTGGAAATCTCATCTGTCGAAGGTCACGTTCAATCAGGGTCCGCACATAGTCCGATTGCCAGGCGCGACGGAGCCGATCGTTCGGCATGCTCACCGCGTCGGGTAGGCCTCCGGTTGTGACTCGTCGAAACACCTCGAGGCGGGTCACAGCGTCGGTCTCGACCTCACGTAGCTGGGAGGTCACACCAAACAGCAGATCGATCAGTCGGTCGGACCCGCCGGTGAGCTCGCCTTGGGTAAACGGCCAGACATCGATGATGCGCGCCCGACCCGCAAGGGATTCGGTGATGCCCGGCACGGTGAGGAACCTCGACGACCCGGCCAGTATGAACTGGCCGGGCGAGGGATGGCGATCGACGAAGGACTTCAACGCCAGAATCAGCGGGTCACCGCCGCGCTGGATTTCGTCCACGAACAGCGGGCGGCTCCGGTGTTCTACAAAGCCTGCCGGATCGGTGCGCGCTGATCGCAGTGGTTCGCGGTCATCGAGGCTGAGCAGGGTGCCGCCCATGGAAGCGTGCATTGCTTGCAGCAGCGTGGACTTCCCGGACTGCCGGGGCCCGTTCAAGATGACGACACGAAACCCCAAAGTCGCCTCGACAGCTAACTCTTCGATTCGACGTTTCCGCAGCTCCATGGGGCAAGCGTAGCCCTAAGTTGAAATGTCCCTCAATGCAAGTCGAATAAACCCGTGTTCGTAAGTCGAAGTTTACGTGGACCTGAGGTCGGTTCAGTTGAGGAACGATGCGACCGACTCGACGACTCGGGTGACATCGCTCGAGGTCATGCCCGGGAACAGTGGCAGGCTGATGATCCTCGAGAACATGTCCTCGGCGACGGGCATGTCGCTCGGCTTGTAGCCCCACTTGTCGGTGTACAGCGGGTGCATATGCAACGGTCGGTAGTGGACGCTCGTGCCAATAGACGCGGCGGCGAGGTGCTGGACCAGACCGTTGCGATCGACCTGGTCGGCCGGGCCTTCGAGCACCGCGACGTACAGATGCCAGGCGTGTTGCATACCCGACTCGACGACCGACGCGTCGGTGGCGTCGTGGAGCGGGCGAATGCGCGCCACGTCGTTGAGCAGCTTGGAGTACTGCATCGCCAGGTCGACGCGTTGAGCAGCCAAATCGTCGGACCGCTTCAGCTGGACGCGGCCGACCGCGGCGGCAAGGTCGGTCAGGTTGTACTTGAACCCGGCATCGAGAATGCGGTAGTCCCACGGGGCACTGGTGTCGAAGCGACGCCAGGCATCACGGCTGAGGCCGTGCAGGCTCAAGCGACGGACCCTGCCCGCCAACTCCTCGTCGTTGGTCGTCAACATGCCACCCTCGCCCGCAGTGGTGATCGTCTTGTTGGCGTAGAACGAGAAGCACGTCGAATCGGCAAGCGCACCAACCTTGCGGCCCTTGTACAGCGTGGGCAGCGAGTGGGCGGCATCGTCGATGACATACGCGCCGACGTCGGCGGCCAGTTCGTTGATCGCGTCCATGTCAGCGGGATAGCCGGCGTAGTGGACGGGCATGATCGCCTTGGTCTTATCGGTCAACGCCCGCTCGACGGCCGCCGGGTCGATCAGCATGCTCTCGGGGAGTACATCGACGAGGATCGGTGTGGCGCCCATGTACTGCACGACTTCGGCGGTCGACGCGAACGTCATCGTCGGCACGATGACCTCGTCGCCCTCCCCGATGCCCCGGGCGGCCAGCGCCAGGTGCAACGCGGCGGTGGCCGAGTTCAGTGTCACGGCGTACTTGGCCCCGACGTACTCGGCGAACTCGGTCTCGAACTCGGCGCAGTTCTTGCCGGTCGTCAACCAACCCGATCGCAACACCTCCACCGCAGCTTCGACCTCTGCCTCGCCGAGTGTCGGCTTGAAAAAGGGGATGGGAGTGATGGGAGTGAGGTCACTCATGAACGGGACTCCTTGGAAAACGCGGCCGGGCGGGCTGCGTGGTGTTGGGCGGTGAGTTGATGAAAGAGATCGGCGTATTGACCAGCGATGATGTCGAGGGTCATCTGGCCTTCGACGCGCTCGCGGGCCGCAGTGGCCAGGTCCTTGGCGAAGACTGCGTCGTGGGCGAGTCGGATGGCTGCGTCGGCCATTGGTTTGGCGGCACGAGGAGGCACCCTCAGGCCGGTCTCGTTGTGGATCACAACGTCGCGGCAGCCGGGCATGTCGCTGGCCACAATCGGCACCTCGGCCGCAGCGGCTTCGAGCAAAATACGCGGAATGCCTTCTCGGTATGCCGTCGGCAGCATCACCACATCGGCGGTCGCCAGTAGGCCGGGCATGTCGGGGCAGTT
Organism: Actinomycetes bacterium; assembly: GCA_031398525.1. Taxonomy (GTDB): domain Bacteria; phylum Actinomycetota; class Acidimicrobiia; order Acidimicrobiales; family Ilumatobacteraceae; genus JANMJD01. The sequence continues at coordinate 12,635 of JANNNL010000735.1, forward strand.
GCCGCCGTACATGACCTCGACCTCGGTCCCCTTGAACGGTGTGACCGCGGCGGCTCGGCGAGGGTTGGGTTCTTCAGAACCGACGATCAGGAACACCGTCTGACGGCCAAGCTGGCCGTCACATAGGCGGCCGGCCTCACAGAATTCAGCGACGCCCTTCGCCTTCAACAACCGAGAAGCGAGTACAACCAACCAGCGATCGCCGATGCCGTATTGGGCCCGCATCGCAGCCCCACGGTCGGTGCGGCGGGCCTCGTCGAATGTCTGCAGTTTCACCCCGGAGCCGGGGATCACCATGGCCTTCGCGGCGGGAATCCAGCTCTTGTCGAGGAACAACTTGTGGTCGTCGGTGTTTTGGAAGACGGTGAAGTCTGCTTCGTCGGCGTTCAGCCACTGGGCGGCTCCGTACCCGCTTCGCAGGGCGAAACCCTTGGCGCCAGGCGTTGAGAATGATTGCCCGGTGCCAGTGATCGTGCGGGTGTAGAGCCCGTCGGAGTCGTTCTTGGCGGCCTGCATCGCCAGCGCCCCGGGGAGGCTGTCCCACGAGTGGACGAGGTCGGCTCCCCGCTCCATGCGCAGTTGGCGCACGAGACCGGGAATCTTGGTGATGTCGCGCTTGAGATTGCCGCCACCTACGGCGTGAGTGATGGTGCCGTGCGCCGTGGAGTTGGCGGACGCTGGAGTTGCCCCGATACCGGCGAGCTCGACGTCAATGCCGTGCTTGGCGAGTTCTGCAACCAGTGGAATTCGAGCGTCGATGTCATAGGCGCCAAAGAAGAGGACCTTCATGGTGCGGTTTCCTGTCGGATGTTGCTCCCGGTGCTCTGCCAAGCATCGGGATGGAAAGTGGAACAAATGCCCGCAACGTTCGTAAAACTACTGTACGGAGTTGACTGCACGTTGACAGGGCGTACGAAACAGCCCACCGCATGACACGGTGGGCCGCTTCGCAAGGTTTGGAAACTGTGCTGAATCAGGCGGCGAGGCGGAGTGCCGGAAAGCCCTGCGCATCGAGCGGGACCGGCCGGGAAAGCACCGTCATCAGGATGATCTTGAGATCGAGCCACACATTGCGATTCTCGGCGTACCACCGGGCGAGTTCGAGCTTGTGCGGGAGAATGTTCTCGAGGTACTCCTTCTCGGGATCTGCCGACGCTCCGAGAATCTCGGACTCGTTTCGGTAGACCATCGAGGCGAGGTCGGTGATGCCCGGGCGAACCTTGAGGGCTTCGTGAAACTCGGCCGGCATCATCTCGACGTAGCGGGCGACCTCGGGGCGGGGGCCCACGAGGCTCATGTCGCCACGCAGTACATTGAGGAGCTGAGGGAGCTCATCGAGCTTCCAGGCCCGCAGGCGCTTGCCGACCCGGGTGATGCGAGGATCGTCACCCGAGGTGATCAACGGACCGGTGTTCGAGCTGCGCATGCTGCGCAGCTTGAGCACCGTGAACGGCACTCCATTGCGCCCGACTCGGGTCTGGCGGTACATGACCGGACCCTTGTCATCGAGCCACACTGCGAGTGCTGCCACACCCATCAACGGCATTGCTGGGATGATCCCGCCGGCAACGAGCAGCAGATCGAACGCCCGCTTAACTCTTCCGCTTCGAACGTTGTTGCTTCTCATCTCCATCCTCCGAACTTGTGGGCCGCCACCGAGGCGACCGTGACTGCGAACTTGATGACATCAGCATCGGGCAAGAAGGGATCTTGCGCAACGGGGCATCCGGACCATCTGTCTCTGTTTGACGCCTCTGAGCGGGGTTGATGACGCGGAATAGGCCGAAAGTACTGACGCCGTGTGGTGACCGCCGCCATCTAGCCTCAGGGGGTGACCAAATTGCGGTGGTTTGATCGATCGCGGGGTGCTGGGAAGCACAACCCCTCGCAGCGTGAAGGTCTGTCGACGCCCACACCCGTGGTGAAGTCGGTAGCGGTGGCACCTCATATCGAGGATGACGACGACCGGGAGTACGGCTGGAAGGTCTTGGTGGTCTGTACGGCGAACGTGTCGCGCTCACCGCTGGCGATGGCGACGCTGCGGCGGCACCTGCGGGCCGCGGGCATCCCGGCCATCGTGCGATCTGCCGGAACTATGGCGACCGAGTTGGCCGTGGACGAGCGGATGGTCGAGGCCGGCTACGAGATCGGTGTCGACATCTCCACCCACCGTCCACGTCGACTGACCCGGGCGCTGATGGATGATGAGGGACGCGATCTGATCATTGCGCTCTCTCGGGAGCACCTGCGCGAGATCGTCGCCCTCGACGACGATGCCTGGCGTCGCACGTTCACCCTCAAGGAGATCGTCCGTCGGTGCGAGACGCACCGTCGCGATCTGTCCAACGATCCCGAAGCCTGGACCGAGGTGCTCGGCGAAGACCGAGATCTGCGTCAGTTGCTCGGCGACGACCCTGCCGATGACGTCAAGGATCCCTACCGCAAGTCGCTCGAACTTCACCGCGAGGTGGCCGGCGAGATCAACGGATTGTGCCGCCGCACGGTTGCAACGCTCTTTGAGGCGATCACCCCGTAGTCCTTATTCTCGACGCGGGCTACATGACGCAGTACCGGCGTCGGTGAACTCGCCGCCGGGGATCGGCAGAAACTGCCAGTCGTACGAATCCTGAGAGAGGGTCAACTCGAGGACGCCGTAGTTCTCGGAGTCGCGAGTCTCCCCATTCGGTTCGTCCGAGACGAAGTCGCGCAAGTCCTTGCCGCCGGTGCCGACCACGAACTGGCGGGCCCCCAGCGGGTCGGGTGCACCGTCGGGTGACTGCGGGGCGAACCGCTCGTAGTCGTGGTCGTGCCCGTTGAGGATCACATCGGCCCCGTAGTCGGTGAGGACCTCCCAGAACGGCTGGTACGTGTCGGACGAGCCATGAACCCCTGATGAGAACCGAGGCTTGTGCCAGTACGCGGCCAGGCAGACCGTCGGGTGGGTGGCAAGGTCGTCGCGTAGCCATTCGACCTGGGCGGAGTCGCGACCACACCCACCGACCTCGTCGCACTCACTGTTGAGTACGACGATGTGCCACGCCCCGAGCTCGTAGCTGTACCAACCCTCGCGCGGATCGCCGGCTGCGTCACCAAAGTAGGCGTAGTACGGCTGGGCGTTGCTCGAGCGATACTCGTGGTTCCCGGAGGCCGGTCGGGTTCTGGCCCGGAGCGGACCCCACGTCGGCTCGTAGCACTCGGCGAACTGCTCTGCGGTTCCATCGTCGTAGCTGTGATCGCCGCGGGTGGCGATCACATCGACGTGAGAGCCGACCAGCGCGGCGGTTGCGGCCGCCCGGTTGTCGGCTTGGCACGCCGCAATGTCTCCGGCCGCGACGAGCTCGGCGGACGAGTCGTCGGCGGCGAGGTCCGCAGAGGTGGTCGTCGCTGGTGGAGCGACGGATGGGTCGAGCGTCCCACCCGGAGTTGAGCAACTCGCCATGATGACCATGAACGCGGCGCCAACCGCGATCTGCGCCATCGGTATGTTCGGCCCATTTCGGCGCGGTCGGAGCCAGTCGTTCTGCACAGTCCCCATACTGGACCGTGAGTGGTCCTCAGCTCAGCCCTTCGCGGTGAAGCAAGAGAGTATGGGCCACCTGACATCCTTCACTTTGCCCCGGTAGAGGAGAAGACTGGGCGTGTCACGACGACGTCAAATGGCGCGCGCCGACGACACGCCGAGCGACCCGACGAAAGGAGCCCGAACGTGACCACGACAACCGCCACCACGGGCGCTTCCAAGATCGCTTCCAAGCCTGCATCGGCGAAGAACTCCACCGCCCGTGGCGCCGCCTGGTCGACGATGGCCTTCGTGGTCATCGGCGTCGGCCAACTCTTGGTGCAGGCATTGCTGAAACGGGACAGCGGAGTCACCAAGGCAGACCTTGGCATCGTGACAGCCACGGTGGTGATCATCGGCTTCGGCAAGATCTTCACGACGACCGGAGTCGGCCCGGCGATCGTGCAGCGTGACGATCTCGACCGTCGTCACATCGAGACCGGATTCATCATCTCGGTGGCGACCGGCATCCTTGCGTTTGGCGTATTGGCACTGGGCGCCCCCTTGATCGCCGGCCTGTTCAAGTCCGATCGGCTCCAGCCGTTGCTGTGGATGTTGGGGCTTGCCACATTCGTGCAGTCGTTGGGCATCGTTGCCGAGGGTCTGTTGCAGCGCGAGTTTCGATTCAAGGCGCTGGCGATCGCCGAAACCATCAGCTTCGGCGTGGGATTCATTGGATTCGGTGCGGTTCTGGCGATCAGTGGAGCCGGCATCTGGACGATGGTGTACGCCAACTTGGCCCAGGCAGTGCTCAAGGCCGGGTTCGTCTTGGCGGCGACTCGCCACCCAATTGGCACCAAAGTCGATCGTGATGCGGGGCGGGATTTGGCCAAGTTCGCCACTGGTTTCACTCTGGCCAAGATCTTCAACTTCGCGGGGGTCAACGGCGACAACGTCGTGATCGGAAACCGAATGGGTCCGGTGTCGCTCGGCACGTATGGCTATGCGTACAACCTGCTTGCCATGCCAGCGATGTTTTTCGGCCAGATCGTCGACCGTGTGCTGTTTCCGGTGATGGCGCGGATGCAACACGACATCCCGAAGCTGGCGCAGACATATCGGCGAGGCGTCGCCGGGATCGCAACGGTCACCGGACCGGGTGGCGCGTTGATCATGGTGCTCGCTCCTGAAATCGTCCATCTGATCTACGGGCCGGATTCGGGTGAGGTGGTCAATCCGTTGCGGGCGTTTGCGCTGGGATTGACGTTGCGGACGGGGTACAAGATCTCCGATTCGTTGGCCCGGTCATCGGGCACGGTGTTCAAGCGGGCCAAGCGCCAGGCGGTCTATGCAGTCCTCGTGGTCGTTGGCGCGTACGTCGGTCATTTCTGGGGCATCACCGCCGCGGCGATCGGTGTGCTGTTTGCGCTGCTCGCCAACTATCTGCTGATGGCCGACCTCAGCTTGCGGACGACTGGGCTGAGCTGGCGTTCATTCGCCGCCGCTCATTGGCGTGGCGCGGTGCTCGGAGCGTTGACCGGCATTGTTGGTAGCGCGATCTCGATTCCGATGCGAAACGCCGACATGAACTTCTTCGTCATCCTTGCGGCGACGATGCTCGGCGTGGCCGCAATGCTCGGCATCCTGGTAGTCGTCCGGCGTGATCTGGTGCTCGGCGATGTCGAATGGCTGTTGAAGGGCGCCAAGTCGGGGACCGCAGATGCCCTTGATGGTGGCGGGGTCGCCGATCGTGGCGACGCCGTGGTCGCGTCGAAACCTACCGCTCGGCGTTCGACGACCGCTCAGCCGCCGACTGCTGCCGCTGGAAACTCGAAGTCGGCGAAGGCCACCGCGCCAATGGCGAAATCAGTCAAGTCGGCTGCACGCAAGTCGCCGGCCCCGAATCGTGCCAACGCTCCCGTGAACAGGGCGCGACCATCGCAAGTCGGACCTGACTCGTCCCGCACTCCAACTCCGCGGACCCCGCCGAGGGTGTCGGCCAAGTCGGTCTATTCGGCCACGTCGGCACCGACGAAGTCGGCCTCCGCCAAACCGGAAGCTCCGAAGCCTGCACCGACTCGTTCCGAGACACCCACTCGGCCCGGCGTAGTTCAAAACGATCAGTCCGCGCCAGATGCGGCCGCAGCGGCCGAATCGTCGCGTAGCGTGGTGCGGCCGACCCGGTCGGCAAAGTCGTCGGTGGCCCGGCCACGCGTCGACTACGAGAAGGTGGACTTGCTCGCCCTCGCGCTCAAGATCGCCGATACCGAACCCGCTGGGCGGCGCGGCACCAAGAAGAACACAGCCCGAACCGCGAGCAACCCCCCTGCCGCAGATCCAGGAGCCAACCGTGGGTGACCGCCCTTTAACTCATCAGTTGATCGAACGTTTCAACGACGACAACGTGGCCTGGTGCCACTGGAAGTCGAACCGTGATCTCGCCGAGTCGATGGACGGCTCGACCGACCTCGACTTGCTGGTCGACTCCGCCCGCCTTGACGATGTCTACGAGGCGTTCGCCTCGCTCGGTTTCCGTCGCGGTCAGGTCGCCGGTAGCCGGGTCGACGTCGGTCTTGAAGACTTCCTCGGGGAATGCCAGGCGACCGGCAACCTGGTTCACATCCACACCCACTGGCGGTTGGTGTCGGGCGAAGCCCACCACAAGCGCTTCCGCATCCCGTTCGAGCGACTGATCCTCGAAACCCGCCAACGCGGCGATATCGAAGGAACCTGGACGAGCCATCCAGCCGCCGAGGTAGTGCTCCTCGCCATCCGCACCGGGCTCAAGCTGCGCTGGCGTGACCGCCTTGGGCTGCGGGTCGGCCACAAGACCGGAATCGCCGACATCGGCGACGAACTCGACTGGCTGGTGCGGCATTCGTCGATGGACGACATCCGTGACTTCGCCGGCAAGATGCTCGGAGCCAAGGCCGCAACGGCCGCAGTCGATCTGGCCAGTTTCGGTCCGTCGACTCGCCGATTGCTCCGATTGCGTCGTGCCGTGCAGGCCGACTTCGCCCTGCAGACCTCGATGCGCGGCCCCGCGGCCCGCATCGAACGGTGGCAGCGCGAGCTGATCTGGCTGCGCCGGGGTATCGCCCGACACTATTTCCCCCGCCCGGTGTTGCTGGGCCGCGGTGGTCCCGCCGGCGGATTGCTGGTGGCGATCATCGGGTCCGACGGCAGCGGCAAATCGACGGTCGTCAAGGGCCTGCACAAGTGGTTCTCGCTGAAGATCGACACCTTGCCGATCTACTTCGGTTCGGGCGACGGCAATAAGTCGCTGATTCTCAAGCCGTTCAAGATGGTGCTCGGCATGCGTCGCAAGGACGGCCTCGAAGGTGCCTCGAACACCGACGAAGACCCGGGCCGCCTCAGCAAGCCGCCGAGCACGACCCGCGCCGTCTGGGCGCTGGCGGTCTCCATCGAGAAGCGCAAGACGCTCCGTCGGGCAATGAAGGCCCGGACCCGCGGCATGTTGGTCATTGCCGACCGGTACCCCCAGACGCAGATCCCGGGGATCAACGACGGGCCGCAGTTACGAGCCTGGGCCGAGTCGTCGTCCGGCCTGAGGCGGCGCTTGTCGGCGTTCGAATCGGTGCCGTACCAGCGGGCCCATCGCTTCCCGCCCGACCTCATCCTGCGGATGAAGGTCAGCGCCGAGGTCGCCGCCAGTCGTCGACCCGAGCACGATCCCGACGATCTCAAGCGGCGCATCCGCATTGTCGGCAGCCTCGAGTTCCCCGAATCGCTGCACGGCGTAGTCGAGATCGACGCCGATCAGACGCAGCCCGAGGTTTTTGCCGCCGCTCGGCGGGCCATTTTTGAACACATGTGAGATTGCACACTGACAAGTAGGAAGAAGGTGAACCGATGAGACTGTTGCAGGGCAGAAACATCGTGTCGGCGGATCACACGGGACGGAGCCATTGGCTCCGACGTGGGGCACTGGGAGTTGTGGGCGCGCTCGTTGCCTCGATGGTGGCAATGCTCGTTGGCGTGCCATCGGCATCGGCGACCCCCTGGCTGACGTTCAATCGAAACATCCAGACCCGTCCCTTCACCGGGACATCGACGTCGATGGGCGACAACGAGGGCATGGCCTACGTGGCGACCAACGACACCCTGTGGGTCGTCGACGACGTGCCCGGGCGGCTGTACGCCGTGAACCGAACCACCGGTGTCTTGGGACAGATGTTCACCAGCGCCCAATTTCAGGCGGCCACCATTCTGGGTGGTGCCGAGGCCGCTGGTCTGAACCGGGTGAAGGACATCGAGGCGGTGGCCTACGACTCGGTGACCGACACGATGTACGTCTTCAGCGGTACGTGTTGCACGGTGTCGTCGCTGCCGACCGTCTTTCGATTCTCGCGCCCGAACACGTCGGCCGCGTTCGTGCTCGATTCGTGGCAGCCGCTCGTAGCTCCGTACAACGACCTGTCGGGTGCCGAATTCCGTAACGGCGAAATGTGGGCGGCCACCGGCAAGACGATCGTCAAGTACGACTACGCCACCAACACCGCCACTTCGGCTGTCACCCTCGCCGGTGCGCCAAGTGCGATCTACAGCCTGGCGTTCAACGCATCGGGTACTGAGATGTGGGTGGCTGGATCCAGCGCCAAAGTG
>JANNNL010000741.1:0-4310 GCA_031398525.1 Actinomycetes bacterium
GTCGACCCGGAACTCGAAGAGGCGATGGCCGACGTCGACTGTGAGTTCAAGTTCACGATCGGCACCGAGGCCGACGAGGCGCTGATGCGTTTCGACACTGATCCCGTGAGGTGGGCAGGCGACGAGGACGCCACGGCGACGATCAACTACACCTCGGGCACCACGGCGCGTCCGAAGGGTGTGCAGCTCACCCATCGCAACCTGTGGCTGAACGCTGCGGTGTTCGGCTGGCAGACGGGCATCAACGACCGCGACGTGTACCTGCACACCCTCCCCCAGTTTCACTGCAACGGCTGGGGAATGCTCTATGCCGTCACCGGCATGGGCGGCAAGCACATCGTTCTGCGCAAGATCGACGGGGCCGAGATTCTGCGGCGAGTCGATGCCCACGGCGTGACTGTCCTGTGTGCCGCGCCGGCTGTCGCCAACGCCGTGCTCGACGCCGCGGCAACGTGGGACGGGCCCATTCCGGGCCGCGACCGGGTGAGGATGGTCGTTGCCGGCGCGCCCCCACCGAGCCGCACGATCGAGCGGATCGAGACCGAGCTTGGTTGGGAACTGATCCAGATCTACGGTCTCACCGAAACCACCCCGCTGCTCACGATGAACCGCGGCCGGGCCGAAACCGACGCGCTCAGCCCGGCTGAACGGTCGGTGTCGCTGAGCCGCGCCGGCGGCCCGGCGTTGGGCGTCGAAATTCGCATTTCCCCTGATGGCGAGATATTGGCGCGCGGCAACCACATCATGGGTGGGTATTGGGAACAACCCGAGGCGACCGCCGATGCGATCAAGCCAGCGTCCGACGACCCCGACGGCCCGCTGTGGTTCCACACCGGCGATGGCGGCTCGCTCGACCCCGAGATGTACGTGACCATCTCGGACCGCAAGAAGGACGTGATCATCTCCGGCGGTGAGAACGTCTCATCGATCGAGGTGGAAGACGCGCTGTTCAGCCATCCCGACGTCGCCGAGGTCTGTGTCATCGGCGTCCCCGACGAGAAGTGGGGCGAGTTGGTCTTCGCCCTCGTCGTCAAGACCCCCGGCTCGGAACTGACCGAAGACGAGTTGATCGCCTACACCAAGACCAAACTCGCCGGCTACAAGTGCCCCAAGGCAATCGAGTTCCGCGACGTGCTCGCCCGCACCGCCACCGGCAAGCTCCAAAAGTTCAAGCTCCGCGAACCCTACTGGGCCGACCAAATCCGCCAGGTCAACTGAATCGTTCGCTGAGCAATCTGCATAACGCTCACTAATCTGCATAAAAGCGACTTTGATTATCTAGATTGACGGATCGTGAGAAGCTTTCAGCGAGCGTCGACTCTCGATCCCGTGCCCGGTGCCATAGTCCTTCTACTGGCTGAAGTCGACCGGAGCGCAGGATCGGAAGCGCAGTCTGCCGACCAGGTTCCGGAGTTGCTGACCCATCTCGCTCGGTCTGCGATCATCGAGTCGGTGACCGCGTCAAGCGCGATCGAGGGGATTCACGTCGGTGACCAACGCCGCCCAGGCCTCGCCACCGGTGCGATCACCCACTATCGAAATCGATACGAAGCCGAGTTCGCGGGCTACCGCGACGGTCTCGATTACGTCTACCGAACAAGTCTTTCCCAAGCCGGTGTCGACCGATCAACGCCGGGCCCGTTGTCCGTCGGCTTCGTCCTCCATCTGCACCGGCTGCTTTTCGCACATACCGACGGCGCAGGAGGGCGACTGAAGCTTGACGACAACGTCGTCGTCGAGCGCGGCCCCGACGGACGGCGACAGATTCGATTCACACCGGTCAGCGCGGCAGAAACACCTCATTACCTGGCCGAACTCGTTGAGCGAACCAACCAGATGCTCGCCGATAAGACGCATCACCCACTGCTCGTGGTCAGCGGATTCGCCCTCGATCTGTCGTGTATCCATCCTTTCGGCGACGGCAACGGGCGCATCGCTCGACTCGCCACGGCATTCCTGCTGCAAGAAACCGGGTATGGCGTCGGGCGCTACATCAGTATCGAACAGCTCATTCTCGACACCAAGAACGAGTACTACACCGCCCTCGGCGCCTCCACCGCAGGATGGTTCGACGACGGAAGTCACCAAGTCTGGCCGTGGACGATGTATCTCTGCGAACGGCTCGCCGAGGCCTACCGACGGTTCAATCAGCGGATTTCGGCGGAGTCCGCAGGCGGCAGCAAGCAGGAGCGCGTGCGCAGCTTTGCCCTGGATCACGGACCACCGAGATTCAGCCGCGCCGACATTCGACGAGCCCTCCCCGGTATCAGCGACCCGACGATCCGTCTCGTGCTCGCGGAACTACGCGACGAAGGACGCATCGTCAGCGACGGGGCGGGACGGTCGTCGGTGTGGATCCGTCTGGAGAGCCCAACCAGAGGCAAGTAGATCAGTTGGCGGGCTGAGTGGCGGGGGCGAGGTCGCCGCCGGCCCACCAGGCCGCGAAGCGGGCTTTGCTGGCGTCGGACATCGGTTCGAGGAGAACGCCCTGCGGCGAACGGACGTAGGTGAGGCGGCCGTAGCCGTCTTCGGGGGCCGCGCCGGCAAGTTCAAGGGTCCAGCCGCTGTCGAGCAGCCGTTGGGAGGTTCCGGTCACGTCGTCGGTCCAGATACCGAAGTGGTGGGGCCCTGGCTCCCCATCGGTGGCCCACGGCGAATTGGCCACGCCCTGCATCAGTTCCAGGCGAACCGGCCCCTCGGCCGAGTAGCTCAACGCCAACCGCGGCGTCACGTTCCCCTGACCGGGAATCCACGTCGACATCAGCCGGTCCTGCACCGAGGCCCAACCGATCCCGAACAGTGCGGTCATCTCGTCCATCGCCGCTTGTAGGTCGTCGACGCGGATCCCGACGTGGAAGAACTGATCGAAGCCGAACTCGCCCGAGGCCGGCTCACCGGGCGCCCACCATTCCTCGAAGCTGGGACGAGCGGTACGAGACACCGGCTCGATCAGGATGCCCTGAGGCGTGCGCACATAGGTGAACCGGCCATAGCCGTTCTCAGGTGAATCCCCGGCGACTTCAAGGGTGCCACCGGCTGCGATCAACGTCTCGGTCATCGCCGGCACGTCATCGGTCCAGACGCCCAGGTGGTGCAGACCTCGACGGTCGTCACCGTTCCAGATCGAGCCGGCTTCGCCCTCGATCAACTCCAGGTGGACGGGCCCCTCGCATGAGTAGGTGAACCGCAGTTGATACTTCACGTGGCCGATCCCGGGCACCCACGCGGCGTTCTCCCGCTGACGCGTCGGCGCCCACGTCACGCCCATCGCTGCGGTGAGCTCGGCCGTCGCGGCGTCAAGGTCAGGGACGCGAATTCCGACGTGGTAGAAGTCCTCGAGGGTGGTCATGCCCCATTGTCTCAGCGATGCTCGTCGCCGCGAAACCCGCGCTGGGATGCCCAGGAACGGTTGATTCAACCCCGAGTGGTCAGGGCGACTCCGGTCAGCGCAAACGCGACCATTACCACCATCGTGATCGCCAACCGCATCGTGAGGAACGTGAATGGTCCGGCGTCGCGCAACGCATAGCGAGCAACAACGAACCCCGACGACCAGAGGAACACGAAGATCCCTGGTGCCTCGGCAGCAATCACGTCCTGGCGGCTGACCGCGGGTCGGGGCGGCCAGTGCCGGTGCCGTCACGAAATGGCGATCAACTGCATCGCCTGGCGCACCGTACGGTCGAACGCGTCGACCGCCATCCGCAGGTGGTCGCGGGGCGTGTCCTCCTCTTTGGTATGCGACAAGCCGGCGGTTGACGACGAGAAGATCATCACCGTCGGCACCTGTCTGGCGACCTCGGAGGCGTCGTGCAGCGCGCCCGATGGAATCTCGACGTCGTGGCCCTCAACATCTTTCACGGCGCGCCGAGCGGCGACGAGCAGGGCCGGGTCGAACGGCATCGGCGGGATACGGAAGATGTGTTCGAAGCTCACCTGGCAGCCTTCCGACATCGCCGACATCTGGGCGGCTTCCTTGGACTCGGCGAACATCGAGGCCAGATCACCCTCGTCGATGTGGCGCATGTCCATCGTCACCTTGGTCTCCCCGGCGACTGCGGTCACGACCCCCGGCCAGCACTGCACATGGCCGACGGTGGCAACGCCGTTGTAGCGCTCGGCCACGCCGGCGAGCGCCAGGGCGAAGCGGGAAGCGGCGCGGAACGAGTCGCGTCGCATCTCCATCGGCATCGTGCCGGCGTGGGCGGCCTGACCGACGAACGTGATCCGCTCACGCTCGATTCCGACGGTGCCGGTCACGGTGCAGATGCCTTTGCCCAGCCGTTCCAACACCGGGCCCTGCTCGATGT
>JANNNL010000744.1:0-2358 GCA_031398525.1 Actinomycetes bacterium
CCGGCCCGAATCGCGGATTCGACATCGGTCGGCATGCCGTGGTCGCCGACGGCCTGGCGACACGCCGCCCCGGCGGCCGACAACGCCGCCATGTCGGACGTGTCGAGGCCTTCGAGATACGACCAGATCTCGGCCCCCGCGCCGTGACGGCCGACCGAGATGTTGAATGCGTGGGTGGTGACGGCGAACCCCGATGGCACCGGCAGACCAGCAACGGTCATCGCCCCGAGGCTGGCGCACTTCCCTCCGACGATCGGATGATGCTCGTCCACATACTCGTCGAAGAAGACCGTGTGCGTGGTCACCAGGTGACGCCCTCGTAGGCGTCCCAGCAGCGGCGGGTGGCCTCGGCCCCGGCGAAGTACGCGCCCCGCGCCGAACGGCGCTTCTCGTCCGTGTCGAGGTACTGCTCCGCGAACGGCCCGACGTGGCCGCCGTGGTCTTCATCGACGGTGATGTGGATGGTGTGGAAGGCGTAGTCCTCGGGCTTGAGCAGTTCGGTGTAGTGCTCCTTGAACCCGTTGACGACCTTGATGTAGGCGGGCGGGATCTGGTTCTCGATGCCGAGCGAGGCGCCGAATTGGAACTCGTACCACGGCCGCTGGTGGGCCAGGTTGTAGAGGAAACTTTCCGACAGAACCGCGGCGACATTGGGCGTGGCCTGGGTGATCGCCTCGTCGGGCGCGCCCAGGGCGCGGGTGAACTCGAACAGCCAGTGGAGGTGGCCGAAGCCCGACTTCGACTGGATGCCGAGCACTTCCTCGCCGATGTTCTCGATGGTCGCGTCGGTCATCTCGTAGGGGATACGACCGACCCAGATGGAGAGAAATCGACGGGTGTGGTACGTGACGCCCCAGTAGTGCTGACGGGCCCAGCCGACGAGATCTTGCGGGGTGGCCTCGCCCTGCTCAACGCGCTTGACCCAATCGGCCTGGTCGAGCGTGCGCCCCGAAGCGACGAGCTCGGCTCGCATCGACTGAACGAAATCTTCACCATCAAATGCCACGATTGGCTCCTTGTATTTTGGCCGTGATTTTGGGTGTCGTCCCGCGCACCCATGCAGCGCGGACCCCCGACGTGTGAACCGTGACACACCAACCGTTCCGACGACAAGGACACCGTTCCATATAACAGACCACGGAACTGGCCTGTGCCACCGGCGCGAACGTACGGTGCCGCCATGCCCGAGATCGATCCCACCACCGCATCGGCCTTCGACGGCGGAGGATTCGCTGGCGACGGGGATCCGCCGATCACCGTCAACGTGACCGTCGATCGGGTTCTGTACGCCATTTGCGCCGACCCGACGATGGCTGCCCTCAAGGCAATCCGCGAGGTCGCCGCCCACACGCGACCCAAACGTGGCTGCCAGGAGGGCATTTGTGGCAAGTGCGAGTCGGTCGTCAACGGCGTGGAAACCCGGCTGTGCATCACGCCGATCGGCTCGCTCGAAGGTGCCACGATCATCACCCCGGCTCCCCGTCGAAGCATGTTCGCCGTCTGAGGCCCCAACGAGTTCGCTACGACCTCGGATGGAGCAAGCGAACGAGAATCTTTGAATCTCTGTTGACACACGAACACTTGTTCGACAACAATCGAACCTATGTTCGCCGCCCGAGAATTCGAGTCCACCGTATCCCGCGCCGCCGAGTTCGTCGACCGCCATGGCAGCCGACTCGACCGGGCGCGTGTCGCCTATCGATTACGCAATGAAGCCCCTGACCCCCAATTGGTCGCTCGATTCTCCGGTGGACAGTTGTCCAGCGGGGCGTGGGCCGCATGCTGGTCACGACCCCACGCCTCAATCGAAGGAACGTGCCACGCGTTACTTCAGCTCGGCGGGTTGGGGGCAGGTGACGACCTGCGGTCCATGCGCGTTGAAGGTGCCAAATTTCTGCTTGCCAATCAACAGGCAGACGGATCGTGGGACGAGGTCACCCCGGGCCCGCGGCCACCGTGGCTGGCCGACCAACTCGAAGCCCGAGTCTATCTCACCGCGCTGGCGGGCTCGGCACTCGTCGGCATCAACGGAGCGGCCGTCCGCCGGGCCGGCGAGGTGCTGCGCCGGCGAGTCCGTACGAGCGGCTCGCTCCCCGGCCCGATCGCCGCTCAATGGCTGGCGGCACGAGTGCTACTGACCGCTGGCGACGACGATCTCGCACTAGCTGTCCTCGACCCGGTCGTCGACGTGATCAACGAACTCGATCCGGCCTGGCTCGCCTGGGCAGCCGTCACCATGCCCGAGTCGAACGTCGCCGGGCGGGCCCGCCGGCAGCTCGTTAGTCGCCAACGTCGCGATGGGGGGTGGTCAACCGATATCGGCTCGGCTGCCGAAGGCGAGGTCGCCGTGATGTCGAT
>JANNNL010000017.1:0-10707 GCA_031398525.1 Actinomycetes bacterium
CAATCGTTTGTCGCCCACATGGAGAAGAAACGCCCCCACCGGAACGACGATCGTTCCCGACTCGTCGATGAAATGGCGATGCTCGGTCCAGTCGCTCCCGGTCCACATCTCTGGTTTGAGGTTGGCCGTACCGTCGTACAACGGCTGAACGGCCAAGTCCCCAACTCGAATGCTCACCCGGTCAGGATCGCAGAAACGGCTACGCCGTGGGGAGCCAGGCGGGGCGAGTGGACTCGAAGGCGTCGATGTCGGCGACGTGCGACAACGTGATTCCGACGTCATCGAGGCCGTTGAGGAAGCGGTGCTGGTTCTGGGCCTCCATCGGGAAGCTCTCGACCAGCCCGATTGCGGGCACCTCGACGACCAGTCGCTCCATGTCGACGACGATCTCGGTCGCCGCGTCGGCCTCGAACGCTTCCCAGATCTGCTCGACCCCGGCCGCGTCGAGGGCCACGGGCACGAGGCCGTTCTTGGTGCAGTTGTTGCGGAAGATGTCCGAGAAGCTGGGGGCAATGACGGCGTTGAACCCGGCCTGCTGAATGGCCCACACCGCATGTTCACGTGACGAGCCGACACCGAAGGCCGGGCCGGCGACGAGGATGGAGGCGCCGCTGTAGCGCTCGTCATTCATCACGAAGTTGCGATCGTCCTTCCACGCGGAGAACAGGCCCTTTTCGAAGCCGGTGCGCTCGACGCGTTTGAGCCACTCGGCGGGGATGATCTGGTCGGTATCGACGTCGGATCGACGCAGCGGCACGCCGGTGCCCGAGACCACATGTACTTCTTTCATCACAGTTGCCCTTCGAGGAGGTCTTGGGGGGTGGCGAAGTGACCGGCCACCGCGGTGGCGGCGGCAACGGCGGGCGAGACGAGGTGGGTCCGGCCTCCCGGACCTTGACGGCCCTCGAAGTTGCGGTTACTCGTCGACGCGGCGCGTTCGGCGCGGGCAAGTTTGTCGGGGTTCATCGCCAGGCACATCGAGCAGCCCGGCTCGCGCCAGTCGGCTCCGGCGGCCCGGAAGATCTCGGGAAGCCCCTCGGCCTCGGCCTGCGCCTTGACTCGGTGACTACCGGGGACAACCATCACGCGCTTGACCGTGACCATACGGCCCTTCATGACCGCCGCAGCGGCGCGGAGATCTTCAATGCGGGAGTTGGTGCACGAGCCGATGAACACCGTGTCGACGGTGACGTCGCGCATGCGGGTACCGGGTTCGAGCCCCATGTACTCGAGCGCCCGGGCGACGGTCTCTTGCGTCGTCGAATCGGCGTATGAGGCCGGGTCGGGAATGACGCCGTCGATCGACATCACCTGGCCGGGGTTGGTGCCCCACGACACCTGCGGCGTCAACGAGGCGGCGTCGAGCACGACCTCTTTGTCCCAGGCGGCGTCGTCGTCGGACACAAGCGTCTGCCAGTACGCGACCGCGGCGTCCCAATCGGCACCCTTGGGCGCGTGGTCGCGGCCCGCCAGATAGTCGAAGGTGACCTGATCGGGAGCCACCAAACCGGCCTTGGCGCCAGCCTCGATCGACATGTTGCACAGGGTCATGCGGCCTTCCATCGACAGGCTGCGGATCGCGGAGCCGCGATACTCGATGACATGTCCGATGCCGCCACCGGTGCCGATGTGGCCGATGATCGCCAAGATCACGTCTTTGGCCGTCACATCGGCCGGAAGCGAGCCGTCGACCGTGACCGACATCCACTTCGGGCGGGCCTGGGGGAGGGTCTGGGTGGCAAGCACATGCTCGACCTCGGACGTGCCAATGCCGAAGGCAAGGGCTCCGAAGGCCCCGTGGGTGGCGGTATGCGAATCGCCACAGACGATGGTCATGCCCGGCAGGGTGCGACCCTGCTCGGGGCCGATGACGTGGACGATGCCCTGGTCGGGGTCGCCCATCGGGAAGTTGGTGACGCCGAACTCGGCGGTGTTGAGGCGCAGCACCTCGATCTGGCGGGCCGAGACCGGGTCGGCGATCGGCTGGTCGATATCGGCCGTCGGAACGTTGTGGTCCTCCGTCGCGACGGTCAAGTCGGGCCGACGGACCTTGCGACCGCTCAGCCGGAGGCCGTCGAAGGCCTGCGGGCTGGTCACCTCGTGGACGAGGTGGAGGTCGATGTAGAGCAGATCAGGCTCGCCGGATGCGGAGTGCACCACGTGACGATCCCAAACCTTTTGAGGGAGGGTGGTCCCGACCATCGGTATGGGCTCACTTTCTGGGGGACAGGGGGTACGTGGATGAGCGGATGCCAAGTGTACGCATAGCGGCGTAGTTGGCCTACCCGGCCGAATGCCAGACGAGATGGGTGGTCGGTTGTACTTCTCCTCGGGGGGAGTCTTGGTGCGCTCCACCCTGCGGGACTCGCGAGTCGCCCAAGGTGATCTACGGGCGGCGAGTACAGCCCGCGCCGCCATGCTGCTGCTCAACGAGGTGCACCTTGAGATGCGTAGCGCCATCGAAGGCACCGATATGGCTGTCAACCGGCTCGACCTGCGGAATCAAACGCAGAAAACCGACGAGGTCGCGGCCAGCCTGATGTCGTTGCTCGAACGGAGTTCGGCCTCCGTCGAGATCGGACAGATCGATCGGACGATTGGAGAACGCCTGGCGACCGTTCGCATGTTGCTCGCAACTGATTGCGGCGTACGACGCATTGTCGAACGATCTGTCCACGCTGACCGTCGTTCTCGTCGGGTCGGCCCGAAGCACTCGGCTGAATGCACGATCCAATGAAGTCATTGCTCTCCTTGGATTTCAGGACAGCTACAACCGTCAGCTGGTCGAGGTCCAGCGACACCTCACCGGAGCGTCCCAGTCGTCGATCCGGTTTCGTGGCTGCGAGCGGGAGATACTGCCGTTGGGGCAGTACGTCGACTTGAGGTGGGGCTTTTCGACGAGTTCCTCCAGTTGGCTGACGAGATCGAGACGAGCGCTCGTCGACGGGCCGCGGCGTATCTGGGGCTCGGGATCGCGGCGTTCGTGTCGGCTGCGCTGGCTGCCTATCTTGTTGGCGCGAGCCTGGGCCGCCGCTTGTCGACAGTGAGAAACGCAGCCCACGCAATCGCCACCGAGCAGTTACCGATCATGCTTGAAACCGAGAGTGGCTCATCGATTCAGACGATCTCCGATGCGATGCCCCAGATCCCGGTGAGTGGCGGCGACGAGGTCGGGCTCCTCGCCGGTGACTTCAACCGGGTGTTGCGACTCGCCGTCGAAACCTCCATCGAGCACTCGCAGCGCCATGCCGCGGCTGCACATGCCCAGCGCCAAGGGGCGGCGTTGACGAATCTGCTCGTCAACCTCGGTCGCCGGAATCAGGCCCGCATCGATCGTCAACTGGAGGTGATCGATCAATTGGAGGCCGAACAGTCCGACCCTCGTGCCCTCGCCGGCCTGTTCCAGTTGGACCACATGGTCACTCGCCAGCGACGCAGCGCAGAGAGCTTGCTGGTGCTCGCCGGCTCCCTGCGGACCCGCACCTGGACGGACTCCCTCCCGATCTCGCAGGTGTTGCGGGGAGCTGTCTCGGAGGTCGCGATGATGAGCCGGGTGATCTTGGAGATACTTCCAGGTGACGATCTGGTGTTGCTCGGGTCCCACGCCGTGGATCTCTCCCACCTGCTTGCCGAACTGATCGAGAATGCAACCCTCTATTCGAGTCCTTCGACGCTGGTGACCGTGCGGACGAACCGAATTGCCGACCGATACCGGATCTTCATCTCCGACGCAGGGGTTGGCATGACCGGCGAGCAGTTGGCCGTCGCCCACCGCAGTATGTCCTCGCACTTCGAAGTCGATGAGGTCAACGTCGGTCAGGTTGGTTTCCAGGTGGTTGGACGGCTGCGGCGGTGATCGGTGTCGGCGTTCGGCTGCACAACGATCCAGACGGTGGCGTTGTGGCGGTCGTCGAGATGCCGTTGAGCCTCTTCGAACAGGTAGCCGATGGCACCGAACCTCGTCGTCGGGGCCGTACGGAGCGGGTCGACATCGATCAACCGGTCGATCGCCTCGAGGCGATCCTTCCCCTTGACTGGGACGAGATCGACGTCGGATCGGGCACCGCTGAGCTCCTCTCCGACCCGATCTGGCTCGGGCGGTCGTCGCCACTGTCTCCAGCCGACATCACTTTGCCGGGGCTCGTAGCCCGAAAGGTTGGCGAGCAAACACCGGCGCAGCCATGGCACCCCCCGCTTCCCCGACGGCAGCCTGAACGTATTGGATCTCGTGGTCCCCAAGACATGGCAGAGACTACAGAAACGCCGTGTGATCGACCGCGGCTGCCAACGGCGAGGATCGCACCCGCTGACGGGCGAGGCGTATTGGAGCGCCGACGAAGCTTGGCAGGCTTCAGCCAGGCTGCCGCGCGCGGACGCGACGGCGCCGACATACTGGAGGGCTTGTGAGTTCGCCCGTCGACGATGCTCAGAATCTGGGTGCGATGCTCGACGCATTCGTCGGTGCGACGAGCGGAGCGATCGGAGCGTTGGTCATGTCTCCCGACGGCCTGCTGGCGGCGATGTCGTCGAGCCTCAATCGGTCGGATGCCGATCAACTCTCGGCTGCTGCGCTCGGGGTGATCGGGCTGGCTCGCGGCGGTGTCCGACGTCTGGGAGGCGTCGCGGTGAACCAGGTGATCGTCGAACTTGATCGTGGATACATGTACTTCATGCCAATGGATGGGGGCAAAGCACTCGTCGTCGTCTCAACGGTTCGCAGCGATGTCGGCGTGACCGGATACGAGATGTCAGTGCTCGCCGACCGGATCGGGGACTTCGTCACCAACGACCGGATACCCGGCCTTCGTTCATTTCTGGGCGACCAAGTGATGCGGCCGTAGATGTCCAGCGCCCGGTTCGTCCGCCAGTTCGCATTGACGGGCGGTCGAACGGTCCCAGTCGATGATTTCGCGTTCGAGACGATGGTGTGTGCGACGGCTGACTCGGGGTCCCCCGATGGCTTGCCTGCGGAACAGAGCGCAATCGTCGAGTTGGCTCGCCTGCCGTTGTCGGTCGCCGAGATCGCTGCCCACCGGCGACTTCATCTCGGGGTCGCGCGGGTGCTTGTCGCCGATCTCGTGCAGGCTGCGTACCTCGCGGTGGCGTCGCAACGACCCGACCCGGATGGGCCAGACCCGCTGCTCCTGCAGCGGCTCATCGACGGCGTCCGTCTCCTCTGAATCGCAGTTTGTGGCGAAGTGATTGCCTGATCGAGCCGCCTCGGGCACACATAGCGGCCATGACCAACACCCACCTGGCCCGCTGGTTCGGGCTCCAACTCGCCGACTGGCTACCCCATCCGGAGATTGCCCGCCTGTATGGGCTGACAATCAATGACTCCAATCTCGTTCGCGACGGTCGTGATGGCGCGGCTCGGTTCATCGCCATCTCCGACGGTGATCCGTACGAGTTGTTGGCGGGCCCGGCTCGCCTCGTCGCGGACAACTACGACGCGATTGCCCTGGTGGCGCTCGGTTGGGTGCACCGACACGACACAACCGGCAAGTCGCTGACCACGGTCGTGGTCGTCACGATGATGAGTGAGCTGGCGGATCCCGCGTTCTACGTCTGGGATCCCGCAACCGGGCAGCGCGCCGAGGTCGGCGACGCCTCGGGGGCCTTGGCGACCGCCGCCCGACGTCACCGTGGTGTAGCCGCCTGATCGGCGAGGGTTGGCCTATTCTCGACCGACGGGACGACGTCGATCGTCCTGATTGACGACAGGCATCGAAAGGCTCAGCGTGACGACCACCGAAACCGGGATGACAACCAAGCAGCACGAGGACTGGGCACGAGAGATCAGGCGGCTTGCTCGCGAGCGCGATGCCGTCATTTTGGCGCACAACTATCAGCTGCCCGAGATTCAAGACATCGCCGATCACGTCGGCGACTCGTTGGCACTGTCACGGGTGGCGGCCAAGGTCGAGGCCTCGACGATCATCTTCTGTGGCGTGCATTTCATGGCCGAGACGGCCAAGATCCTCAGCCCCGACAAAACCATTCTGATTCCTGATGAGAAGGCTGGTTGCTCGCTGGCCGACACCATCACCGCCCCCGAGCTGCGGGCGTGGAAGGCCGAGCACCCCGGCGCCGTTGTTGTGTCGTACGTCAACACGACCGCGGCCGTGAAAGCCGAAACCGACATCTGTTGCACGTCGTCGAACGCAGTCGACGTTGTCCGCTCGATTCCGTTGGATACCGCAGTGTTGTTCTGTCCTGATCAGTTTCTCGGTGCCCACGTTCAGCGCGAAACCCAGCGCGACAACATGCATATCTGGATGGGGGAGTGCCACGTCCACGCCGGGATCAACGGGGCTGACCTCAAGGCCCGAGTCGAAGCTGAGCCGGACGCCGAACTGTTCATCCACCCCGAGTGCGGCTGCGCGACCAGCGCGCTGTATCTCGCATCGAGCGGGGTGGTACCGGCGGAGCGAACCAAGATTCTGTCGACCTCCGGCATGGTGGACGCCGCCCGAAACACCACGGCATCCAAGGTGCTGGTGGCCACCGAGACCGGCATGTTGCATCAGCTGACCAGGGCGAATCCGCTGGTGATCTTTGAGCCGGTCAACCGGGCCGCCGTCTGCAAGTACATGAAGATGATTACCCCGGCCAAACTGCTGCGCTCGTTGCAGGAGGGTCGTGACGTGGTCGATGTTCCCGCCGACGTCGCCGAGCGGGCGCGGGCGTCGGTGGAGCGGATGATCGCCATCGGCACGCCGTCGAAGAAGGGTGAATGACCAGGTGAGCGGCTTGCCGCGGGCGCTCGCCGCCCCCGCCGCGACCTGGGAACGTGACGTCGATGTGGTCATCTTGGGTTCGGGGGCGGCCGGTTTGGCGGCGTCGTTGGCGGTGCGCCCCGCCCGGTCGGTGCTGATCGTCACGAAAGACACGCTCGACGCTGGCTCGACCGCCTGGGCCCAAGGTGGGCTCGCGGGAGTGCTCGACCCGGCAGACTCGCTTGAAAACCATGTCGCAGACACGCTCGCCGCTGGCGCTGGCCTCTGCGACGAAGGGGTCGTGCGAGCCTTGGTCGCGTCGGCTCCCGACGCGATTCGCGAGTTGATGCGACTCGGTGCCGTGTTCGATCCGGGCTCCGACGGCTCGCCCGCGCTCACCCGCGAGGGCGGGCATTCGCACAACCGGATCGTGCATGCCGGGGGCGACCAAAGCGGTGCGGAAGTCCAGCGGACCCTTGACGAGGCGGCGGTTGCCGCCGGCGCCGAGGTGCTCGACCGGGCGTTCGCCCTCGATCTCCTCATCGGCACCGGTGTCGATGGGCAGCCCGCCGCGGCGGGAGTTCGCATCGCCCGCATCGACGCCGAGGGACGGTGCATGTCGGTCGGCATCATCCGTTGCGCGGCGGTGATCATCGCCACAGGCGGCTACGGGCAGGTGTTCGGCTCGACGTCGAACCCACCGGCCGTCACCGGTGACGGGTTGGCGTTGGCGCTGCGGGCGGGGCTTGCAGCCCGCGATGTCGAGTTCATTCAGTTCCACCCAACGGTGTTGTGGCGAGGCCCCGACGCCACCGGACAGCAGGCGTTGATCAGCGAGGCCGTGCGCGGTGAAGGTGCGACCTTGTTCGATGGTCTCGGTCGTCGGGTGATGAAGGGCGTGCATCCGCAAGAGGATTTGGCCCCGCGCGACGTTGTCGCCGCGCAGATCAGCCGGACGATGGCCGAGGCCCCCGGTGGGATCGGTGACCACGTTTTTCTCGACGCGACGCACATGGGGGAGCGGTTCTACGAGCGGTTCCCGACGATCACGGCTGCGTGTCGCAACGCCGGAATCGACCCGGCGATCGACCGGATCCCCGTAGCCCCGGCCGCGCACTACGTCTGTGGCGGCATCGTCGCCGACCTCGACGGACGCACTTCGATGACCGGAGTCTTCGCCGTTGGCGAGGTGGCCTGCACCGGCCTGCATGGAGCAAACCGACTGGCATCGAACTCGTTGACCGAGGGGGTCGTGGCCGGTACCCGGGTTGGTCGGGCGCTGACCGCAGACTTGCCCAACCGGGTGACGATCGATGCCGATGCGGTCAAACCCGTCAACGGCCCGCTGCTCAACCCAGCCGAACGGGTCGATCTGCGCTCGGCGATGTCACGCCATGTCGGCGTCCTGCGTACCCCCCAGGGATTGCGCTCCGCCCTCGGCCAACTTGCCGCTCTTGGCGAAGCGACAACGACGGCGGTGACGGGGTCGAGGAGAGCGTGGGAAGCAACGAACATGCTCAGCGTTGCCAGCGCAGTGGTTGCCGCCGCCCGCGCCCGCACCGAGAGTCGGGGCTGCCATCGGCGGACCGACTGGACCGAACCCCGCGAGATCTGGCGCACTCATCTAACCATCTCGGTCGATATCCATGGTGAACTCGCCGTCGACGGCATTCCCGAGGGAGCATAATGTTCCACCCGTTGTCCCAGCCCACTCGCGACCGGTTGATCGCCGGCGGGCTCGACCCCGACGCCGTCGCCGCGCTGGTGCGAATGGCCGTCTCCGAAGATCTCGCCGGCGGTATCGACGTCACCTCCACGGCCACCGTTCCGGCTGATCAGCGCTCGATCGGCGAGTTCA
Organism: Actinomycetes bacterium; assembly: GCA_031398525.1. Lineage (GTDB taxonomy): Bacteria > Actinomycetota > Acidimicrobiia > Acidimicrobiales > Ilumatobacteraceae > JANMJD01. The sequence goes on from JANNNL010000017.1 coordinate 8,578, forward strand.
CCTCGCGTGCTCCCGGCGTGCTCAGTGGACTTGCCGTCGCCGCGGCCGTGATCGAGACCGTCTGTGGTGCCGCAGCGTCGGAGTTTGAGTATCTTGCGGCCGACGGTGACCGGGTGAATGGCGGCCGCATCCCAGTCGCCCGGGTCACGGCGCCGACCAGATCATTACTGACCGCCGAACGCACTGCGCTCAACCTGTTGTGCCATATGTCGGGGGTTGCCACGATCACCGGTCGTTGGGCCGACGCCTTGGCGGGTACCTCGGCGCGGGTGCGTGACACCCGCAAGACGTTGCCCGGCCTGCGAGCGCTGCAGAAGTACGCGGTGCGCTGCGGCGGGGGCGTCAACCATCGCATGGCACTGTCCGATGCCGCCTTGGTGAAAGACAACCATGTCCTTGCCGCTGGTGGTGTCCGCGAAGCGTTTGAGCTGGTCAGAGGATTGAACGGGCAGATCCCCGTCGAGATCGAAGTCGACTCGCTTGACGGTCTGCGCGAGGCGCTCGACGCGGGGGCCGACGTCATCCTGCTCGACAACTTCGTGCCCGCTCAGATGCGCGAGGCCGTCGCCATCCGCAACGCGACGGCCCCGAGAGTAACGCTGGAAGCCTCGGGAGGGTTGACCCTGGAGGACGCCCGCGAGGTCGGAGAGACCGGGGTCGACTTCATCGCCGTTGGTGAGTTGACCCACTCGGTGCGCGTGCTCGACCTCGGCCTCGACCTGCGCGAGATCGTCTCGCCGTAGGCGCTCTATTCGGTGGTGCGCTTGCGGTACTGGCGCATGGCGATCATCACGGCAAAGGCCAGTAGGGCGAGGCTGTACAGCCACGCGGCGGCCACCGGATGGTCCATCGGCCACATGTGTTTAGTCACCGGCGAGACCGGGTTGCCGAACAGGGTCCGCACGGCGGCGACGAGCACGCTAATCGGGTTGATCGAGGCAATCCACTGCAGCGCGTTCGGCAGAGAGTCGATGGGCACGAAGGCGTTCGACAGGAATGTGATCGGGAAGACAATGATGAACCCGATCCCCATGACCGCGTCGGGGGAGCGAACGAGGATGCCGAGCCACAGCCCGATCCAGATCATCGCCGATGAGAACACGGCGAGGAGCAGGAAGCCTTCGAACAACTTGACCACGCCCGCGTGCGCTCGCCAGCCGATCAGCAGGCCCGTGAGCAGGATGATGGCGACGGTGAGGATCGCCCCGAGCAACTCGGCGACATAGTGCCCGAGTAGGTACGAGGCCCGACGGGAGGGCAACGATCGGAATCGGTCGATCACGCCTTCCTGCAAGTCGGTGGCGATCGACATCGCCGGCCCCATCAGAGCGAAGGCGATGGTCTGAATGAGGATGCCGCCGATCAGGTACTCGCGGTACCCCTTGCCCTCGACCTTGATCGCCCCGCCGAAAACGAAGGCGAAGAGCAGGGTGAACATCAGCGGTTGGACCGTGACGTTGGTCAGTTTCTCGGGGACCTGGCGGATGTGCTCCAGATTGCGACGGGTGAAGATTGCCGCCTCGGTCATCATCGAGTTGCTCACGTCCGCACCTCCTCGGTCGGGCGGTTGGTATTGGTCTTGGTACTGGTCAACGTGAGGAACACGTCGTCGAGGGTGGCCTCCCGACGGGTCACGTCGAGTGCCTCGATGTCGGCATCGTCGAGCGCTCGGACAACGTCGATGGCTCTGGTGGTCGGCCTCACCGGGACCGTGACGACCAACAGGTCCGGGTCGATTGTCGGCGGGCTGTCGGCGAGTGGAGTCAGTGCGACAACGGCCGGGTTGAGCTGCTCAGCAGAGGACAGCTTGACGTCGAAGCGGTCGTCGCCGATCTGCGCCTTGAGTTCGGCGGGGGTGCCGTGGGCGACGGTTCGGCCGTGGTCGAGTACGACGATGTCGTCGGCCATCCGATCGGCTTCCTCGAGGTATTGCGTGGTCAGAATGACCGTGGTGCCCTCACGGACAAGGTCGGTGAGCATCTGCCACAGGTCACCGCGGCTACGCGGATCGAGCCCCGAGGTCGGCTCGACGAGGAAGAGCACCTCGGGGTTACCCATCAGGCTGGCGGCCAGGTCAAGTCGTCGCCGCATGCCCCCGGAATAGGTCTTGACCAGCGCATTGGCAAAGTC
>JANNNL010000021.1:0-9463 GCA_031398525.1 Actinomycetes bacterium
CGATCTCTCCGGGGGCCAGCGCCGACGGCGAGCACATCGGGGGCGAGTCGGCGTTGGGGTCAATGAAGAAGACACCCGACAGCGTGACATAGCCGGTGTTCTGGACGGTGAGGACGTAGTTGATGACCTCGCCGATCGTCGAGACCCGAGCGGCCGTCGTCGATTTCGTCGTCAGCACCGCCGGGTTGACCGTCGCCGGCACCGTCACCGTGTTGGTCGCGGCCTCCACGGCGGGTCCCGACGGCGGGACGGCAGATACCGACGCCGTGTTGGCGACCGAGCCGGCATCGAGATCGACCTGCGTCACGGTATGGACTGCCGAACACGACGCCGCGATCCCGGGGGCCAAGGTGTCGATGTCACACAAAATCGAACCGGCGTCGGCCATCGAGTCACTCACGGCCACCCCGCTGAGCGTGACATTGCCGGTATTGGTCACGACGATCGCGTAGCGGATGACGTCGCCGACCTGGGAATAGGTCGTGATCGATGCCCCATCCAGCGCTTTGGCGGCCGAGATCGATGGGGTCTGGTTGGCCGGCACGACGACCGGACCTGATACGTCGGAGATCGGTGCGCTGCCGACCGGTGTCGCGGAACCGGTGGCGACATTGGTGATCTGGCCGGCATCGAGGTCGGCCTGGGTGACCGTATGCGTGGCCGGACACCGCGCTGTCCCGCCCGGGGCGAGGGAAGTTGGGGTGCAGACCGGGGGCGCATCGGCCTTCGGGTCTGTGGCCGTCACGCTGTTGACGGTGACATTGCCATTGTTCTTGATTGCGATCACGTAGCGGATCACCTCACCTACCGCGGAGTAGCCGGTGATCGAGGCCGGATCGAGCGTCTTGGTCGTAGCGATCGCCGTCTGCTGCACCACCGGCACGGTGACTTCGTTCGACGGGGCCGTGACGGCTGGGCCGGTCGGCGGCTGACCCGAGGAGGTCGCCACGTTGACCGCTCGACCGGCGTCGAGATCGGCCTGCGTCACGGTGTGGGCGGCCGAGCAGGTCGTCGAGATTCCCGGCGCCAGCGACGTCGCTTCACACACCGGCACCGCGTCAGCCATCGGGTCCGAGACCCCCACGGCCGTCAACGTGACGTTGCCGGTGTTCTTGAGGACGATCTGATAGCTGATCGTCTCGCCCACCGCCGCGACGTTGACGTTCGGGCTGCTCTTAACCGTTGAAATCGACGGCGACGACGCGCCGGGGGTGACGACCGGGTCCGACGGATCGGTGACCGCCGCACCGGCCGGCGGTGTCCCCGCACCGGTCGCTGTGTTGGTCACCGAGCCGGCATCGAGATCGGCCTGGGTGATCGTGTGCGTCGCCGGGCACGTTGCTGACGCTCCGGGGGCCACCGACACCGGCATGCAGACCGGGACTGCGTCGGCATTCGGGTCGCTCGCCGAGACCCCGCTGAGGGTGACGTTACCGGTGTTCTGCACCGTGATCACATAGCTGATCACGGCACCGATCGCCGAGTACGACGTGATCGAGGCCGGGTCGAGTGCCTTGGTCGTCGTGACCGCAGGGCTGGTCGTCGCCGGCACGACCACCGGGTCGGATGCGTCGGTGACCGACCCACCCCCCGGCGGGGTTCCCGAACCTGTCGCAACGTTGGTCACCGACCCGGCGTCGAGATCGGCCTGGGTCACGGTATGGGTGGCCGCGCAGGTCGCCGACGCACCGGGGGCCAGGCTCGCCGGGGCGCAGACCGGAGTCGCATCGGCCTTCGGGTCGCTGGCCGACACCGCCGATAGCGTGACATTTCCGGTGTTGCGGACCGTGATCACGTAGTCGATCAACTCGCCGACGGCGGAATAGGTGGTGATCGAACCGGCACCCAACGCCTTGGTCGTCGCGACGGCTCGGGTGATCGTCGCCGGGACGACGACGGCGTCGGATGGGTCGCTGACCGGTGCGCCCGTCGGCGGGGTTCCCGTGCCCATGGCGATGTTACTGACCGAGCCGGCGTCGAGGTCGGCCTGGGTCACGGTGTGAACCGCCGTACAGGTGGTCGAGATACCCGGGGCCAACGATCCTGCTGCGCAGACGGGCGTGATGTCGGCCTTCGGGTCGCTGACTGCTACGGCGGTCAGGGTCACATTGCCGGTGTTGGTCACGGTGATGTCGTAGCTGAGCTGCTCACCAACGGCGGCGAAGGCCACGGTCGCGGTCGTCTTGATCGTCTGAATCGTGGGGGCCACCACGGCGGGCACCGTCACCTGGTTGGAGGTTGCGGTCGTCGGCGCACCGAGGGGCGGTGTCCCGGTTGCGGTGGCGGTGTTCTTCACCGCGCCGGCATCGACGTCGGCCTGGGTGGTCGTATGGCGGGCGGTGCACTCCTGCGATGCCCCGGGGGCCAACGTCGCGCGGGGGCACGCGATCGAACCGATGTCGGCCACCGGGTCGGCGACGGCAATGGCCGACAAGGTCACGTTGCCGGTGTTCGTGAGGGTGATCGTGTACTCGATGACCTCACCTGGCGATCGGTACGACGTGATCGACGCCGCCGCGGTCGCCTTCACCGCGGTCAGCGCCGGGGCCGGCACGGCGGGCACCGAGATGGTGTCGGACGGGTCGGTGATCGCCGGGCCCGACGGTGGACGAGCAATGCCCGTTGCCACATTGTCGACGGTGCCGCGATCGAGGTCGGCCTGCGTCACCGTATGGGTGGCGGTGCAGGTGGAAGTTGCCCCGGGCGCGAGGGTCGTGGGCGCGCAGACCGGCGGGGCATCGGCCACCGGGTCGCTGACGCCAACTCCGATGATCGTGACGTTGCCGGTGTTCTGCACCGCGACCGTATAGCTGATCACGTCGCCAACGGCGGAGTAGCTGGTCATCGAACCGGCGGCCAGCGCCTTGGTGGTGATCAATGATCTCTGCTGCACCGCGGGTACCGAGACGGTGTCGGACGGGTCGGTGACGGTGCCCCCATCAGGGATCTTGGCACTGGCCGTGGCGACGTTGTCGACGAACCCGGTGTCGAGGTCGGCCTGAGTCACGGTGTGCTTGGCCGTGCACGTCGTCGTTGTCCCGGGGGCGAGCATGACCGCGAGGCAAACCGGGGCTGCGTCAGCCTTCGGGTCGGCGACCGTCAGCGAATTGAGGGTCAGGTTGCCGACGTTCTGGACGGCGATCGAGTAGTCGATGACATCGCCGACGGCCGAGAAGCTCGGCGTCGGGCTCGACTTGGTCGTCAGCAGGGCTGGCGACCGGGTCGCGGGAACGGTGACCGGGTCCGACGGGTCGCTGATCGCCGACCCGATCGGCGGCTGAGCAGTGCCGGTCGCCACGTTGACGACCGACCCGACATCGAGATCAGCCTGAGTCACGGTGTGCGACGCCGTGCAGGTCGCCGTCTCGTCCGGAAGTAACGACGTCACGTCACAGTTCGGGGTGGTATCGGCCTTGGCGTCGGCGACCGAAACGCTGCTCAACGTCACGTTGCCGGTGTTGCGCACAACGATCAGGTACTCGATCACATCGCCGGGAGCGGCGTACTGCGTGATCGACCCCGAGGCGAGCGACTTGGTCGTTTCGACCGCCGGTTGCACGACCGCCGGGACGAGAACCTGCTCGGACGGACCGGTGACGATGGAGCCATCGGGGGCCGCGCCGGCACCGGTCGCCACGTTGGTCACCGAACCCGCGTCCAGGTCGGCTTGCGTCGCGGTGTGGATCGCCGGACACTTGGCGGTCTCCCCGGGGGCCAACGTCGTCGGCTCGCAGACAGGCGTGGCGTCCGCGTTGGGATCGTCGACGGTCACGCTCGTCAGGGTCGTGTTGCCGGCGTTCGTCACCTCGATGGAGTAGCTGATGAGGTCGCCGATGCGGACGTAGTCAGCCGTCGGGCTCGACTTCTTCGTGGTCAGTGCCGGTTCCTGCACGACCGGTACGACCACCTTGTCCGACGAGCCGGCGACCGGCTTCCCCCCGGGGGTGTTCCCGCTCGCGGTCGCCACGTTGACGACGTTGCCGGCATCGAGATCGGCCTGGGTCACCGTATGGGTGGCGGTGCAGTCCATCCCGGCGCCCGGGGCGAGCATCGCATCGGGACAGAAGATCGACCCGGCGTCGGCGTTGGGATCGTCGAGCAAGACGGTGGTCAAGGTCACGTTGCCCGGGTTCTTGACCGTGATCGAGTACTTGATCACCTCGCCAACCGTGCGAACCTCCTTGGAGTCGGTGGACTTGATCGCCACGATCGACGGCTGCTGAATGGCCGGCACCACTACCTCGGCCGAGGGCACTGTGACGTTCGTTCCATCGGCCGTTGTTCCAGTCGCCGACGCTGTGTTTTTCACCACTCCCGCGTCAAGGTCGGCCTGGGTCACGGTGTGGCTCGCCGTACACATCATCGAGGCACCAACGGGCAGCGACGGTGCAGGACACGAGGGCTTGCCGGTGTCGACGGTCGCGTCGGTGACGGTGATCGGATTGAGGTCCAGGTTGCCGGCGTTCTTGATCGTGATCGTGTAGGTAATCACCTCACCGACCGCACTGACTGCCGTGATGCCTCCGGCGGCCAGCGACTTGGTCGTCGTCAACGCGGGGGTCGGGAGCGGCGGCGCATCAACACACGCCGAGTTGTTCGTCGTGTCAGTCTCGGCTCCGACAGGTAATGCAGCGGCGTTATACAGCCCGGTCCCCGGCCCTGCGCACTTTGCCGCCCCCGTCGCGGCGGTGTAACGGAACGTCTGCGTCAATGTGTAGGTCTGGGTGACGCCGGGACCCACACCGGTCGCCGCCGGAGCCAACGAGTACGGGCCGGCAGTCGCCGATGATCCGCCCCCCGGTGCCCCGGCTCCCGACGTGGTCCACGATGTATTTGTGAATTGCACTCCGCTCGTCGGCGACGGAGTATCGGTGAGCGGTCCATACGTTCCCGAACCCAACCCGGAGTTGGTCACCGTCACGGAGTAGCTGATCGAGAAGTTGCCCGCCCCGTCGGGACCGGTCAACGTGCCGGTCTTCTTGGCGACATCGAGCTTGGGCAGCAACTTGTCATTGGAATAGGTGCACGTCAACGATGCCCCGCCAGGAAGCGACGACGCCGGAATCGTCAGCGTTCCTCCCGTGAGCCAACTCGCCGCCGAAACGACCGCTCCCACCGAGTTCGTGCAGGTGACACCCGTGATCTTCCAGTCGGCTGGGAGCGTTTCGGTGATCGAGGTCGCCGTGTCCGGAGCCGCCAGGGTGAACACGGCCGACGTCGCTGGGTTGGCGACGGTGGTGTCCAGGGTGAACGCCGGGCCGAGGCCGTTGGTCCCCCCGGAGTAGGCGAAGCTACCGATTCCGTTGGTGGTCTGCTTGACGACGGTCACGGTGGGTAGTTTGTCGTTGGTGAATTTGCACGAGCCGGTCGAACCGGGCGTCACCGTCGCCCGGGCGGTGCCTTTCGACAGGTCGGACGAGATGATCGAGATCGAACCGGTTTGTGCGGTGCATTCGACGCCTGTGAGGACGTAGCCCGCCGGAATCGTCTCGGTCATGTCGACATTGCGGCTCTTGACCAGCCGGTCGAACTTAACGTTGAACGCGCTGGTCCCTACGCCGCCGCTGGTCGTGATCGTCGGGGCGATGATCGTCTCGCCGGTGTCATAGCTGACGGCGAACGGCACCGAGGTATCCCCGCCGCGCGACACCTTGATGAGGGCGACGTCTGCGTTCTTGATGTTCGTGAACACGCAGTTGACGTCGGCTGCCGGCACCAGGTTGACCGTCAGGTCGCCCATTTCTGCGGCGGTGTTCACGTACTTCGGCAGGCCAATGGTGCTACCAGCCGGTGCTCCGGCCTGATCGACGCACGACACATCAACGAGGGTGTACCCCTTGAAATTCGAGCCGTCTTCCACGATCGTGGTGTCCTTGCCTGCCGTCACGGGCGCGATCACCTGGATGGCCTGAGGTGCCGCCGTCGTCGGGTTCAGATTGAAGGTCGCTGTTGCCCCGCCGGTCACCGAGAAGGGGAACGCCGCCCCGCCGCCGATGGCCTGCTTGGTGACCCGCAAGGTGGCCGGCAGGTCGTTGGTGAACGTACAGACGATGTCGGCACCGGGCTTGAGGTCGATTGTCGGGATGGTCACCGTCGGGCCGGCCAGCGCCCCGAACGCTGCGGTTCCGTTGCCGCTCACCGCTCCGTTGCGATCAAGGCATGTCGCCCCCGTGAGTCGCCAGCCGGTGGGGACCGTCTCGGAGATCGTCACGGGAGTGGCCCTGTTGGTCACCGCAGCCGCGGTCGACGTGACGGGCGAACCACCAGACAGCGTGGTGACGGCCACCGGCGTGGTCGTCGTGTTCGTCGTCGTGAAGTTGAACGTGCCGGCCCCACCGGTGGAGGTCTTGGCGATCGACACCCGTGGGGTCACGTCATTGGTCACCGTGCAGGTGATGTCGGAACCGACCTTGACGTTCGCCGCGGGAACCGTCACGGTATTACCGACCAGGTTGCCGAACGTGCCGACGGGATTGCCCGTGGCTGCCGCCCGAGCATCGACGCACGAGGCGGTCGCCAGTGACCAACCGGCCGGAACTGTCTCGGTGGCAGTGATATTGGTCGCCGCGGCGACAACGTCGGTGGCCGGCGAGGTGACCGCCGCGCCGATCGCCGTCGTGGTCAGTGCAATCGGGGAGGCCTTGGTATTCGTGGTGGAGAATGAGAAGGAGCCGATGCCGCCGTTCGTCAGTTTCGCCAATCGGAACAGGGCCGGAGAGATGACGATCGGATAGTCCTCGACCTCACCGGACGCGGCCAATCCGGTCGGTGACTCGGCCTGCGCCGCGATGTAGGCCGTGCGGATACGAACGAACGACGCGCCCGCCCCCGTGCCCGCGGGAATCGCCCACGTCAGGTTCGTCGACGTCGCTCCGATGGCCACAGACTGGCAGGCCTGTTCCGTGGGGTTGTCGAACAAGCCGCTGCGGTTGAAGTCGATCCAGCCGCAGACCCGAGCCGCTTTTGACGCGCCGCTCAGCTTGACCGGCAGCGTGTAGGTCTGGCCGACGGTGGCAGCCGACAACGGCGGGAAGATTGAGACCGACTCCTCATCGTCGACGGCGTTGTCGTCGGCATCGGCGTTGGCCGAAGGGTTACCCGCGGTGGGATTGGCCGTCGTGGTCAAGTCCTCGTCAACCGTCGACCCCAACTTGAGGTCGCCGATCACATGGGTTGGAGCGATGGTCCCGTTGTACGAAGCGGGCGCGTCCCCGGTGTCCTGAGGAACACTGACGCTGACCCGCACCAAGTCGGACGGCGGGCTCGCAAACGACCCAATGCCGACGCCATCGTTGATCAGAACCTGCTGATCGAGACTTACGGCCAACGTCACCGAGCTGACCACGCCGATTACGGGAATGCTGCCACAGCCGGCCACCGACGTCGATGAGCCCTGCTTGCCGATACAGGAAGGTGATGCCTTCAAATCGATCGCACGGATGCCCGTTCCAGATTGAAGATTCACCGAACCCGATGACGGCGCCCCCAGCACCACCCCCGTCGGCGACGAGGCGAGCAGATCAAGTTCGGCCGTCAGGATTGCCGAATACCGGTACCCGGACGTTGGCCCTACCGTGGCTGAGCCACCGAAGCCGGCAAAGTGCAACACGGGGTTCAGAACCGGCTCGGAGAACGAGATCGTGAGTTGCGCCATGTTGGCGCACACCTGCGTTCCGGGACCCGTGCCAGCGGTCGCCGTCGTGCCGTTCGGCTCACCATCGCAGTCGTTGAAGGCGGCCGACTCGAAGGCGCTCAGGGTGAAAGCCTGGGTGGCCGTCGGCATCGCCGGGGTGAACATCGCAGATGTCGCCCCAGCCGAAAGGGTCTCGGGGCTCCCCAAGATGACCAGGCCGGCCGCACGTAGATTGCTGAGTGCAGCAGTGACCACAAGCCCCGAGGCAAAAATTGACGACTGCGATGTTGGGCCACCTGCCCACGCCGTGGCGGTGCCGGGGGTTTCGTAGGCGTCAGCAGATTGTGAGCCCCCGAACACGAGGGAACTGGCGATGACAACACCGACCAGTGCGACGAGAGCGAGCCCACTCGACCGTGGCCGCCGACCTTCTCGGCGGCCTCTCGACTGTCTCTTTTCGTCCGCTTGTACCATTGGCTCTGGTCGCCTCTGTGTGAGAATTTCGCCCGTCAAACCGCCCTACGGGCGCATTCCAACGCATAGCGTACTCAAGATCTCTTGACGTGGTAGAGAAACGCCTCAAAATGCTCAAAATCTTCAAGACTCAACGGCTTGTTGAGGGTCGGTAGACCAGTCCCCGATAACTCTCGACAAACCCTTGAGACCGTAACGCAGTGACGACTCGCTCGTCCGTGGCTGGGCCCCCATTGAGCTTGCGGACTTCGATGCCGCGACTCCCCGCACTCGCCGACCAACCAATCAACGCGGCCACCCAGCGACTGTCGCCGGCCGCCGCCGGGAACGTCACGAGATGGTGGCTTCGGTGGTCGAACCAGACGTGGGGCACGCCGTCGGCGAGCACCGCAATCGCCCCTGCGGACCGGGCCGGTCGGCCCGGCGACTCGGGCCACGACAGCACCGAGCCGTACGGCTGGGCCGGATCGGTTGCCGCCAGAATCACCGCCGCCGGCGGTTCGCTGGTCAACGGGTCGACCGGTTCACGCACCGACCGGAGCGCGTCGACCGCACCGGGCAGAGCAAATTGGGCGGCCCCAAGACCGGCGACAAAGTAGCCGCGGCGCACCTGACCGCGCTCCTCAAGCACCTTGAGAACTCCATAGACCCCCGAGAACCCACCGATAATCCCCTCGGCCAGCACCCCCTCGCGGGTCACGATGCCGTGTCGTTCAAGACACTGCATGGCGATCGCGTGGCGAGTGGCCGTCGGGGTCGGGACCGGCGCCAGCATCGACGCCACGAGCGACCACCGCCCGGCGGCGGCGGGCGGGCCAATCGACGACAGCCGCCCAGGGCGCCCTCTCCCCCGCGGCCGAGCGGCCGGGCTTTTGGCGGCCCTCGCCCCCCGCCCGGCGAGCTGGGCCCGCATCGGGGCGAACGAGTCGTTGGTCACCTCGCCCGACCAGACGAGATCCCACAATGCGGCGAGTAACTCTCCCTCGGTTGCCCCGATTGTCGCCGACCGCAACTGTTGCCAGAACGATGCTCCACCGGCCCGAAGTTGACCCCGAATCGACTCGTGCAGGTCACCTGCGGGCACCTCGGCCGGTTCGATTGAGCCGTGGAGCGCGGCAAGCTGATCGCGCCAGTACAGCCGAACCCGACCATCAGCGGCTCCCAGGCCGCCTGCTCCGACCCAGACCAGGTCACCGCTGGTGCACAGTTCGTCGAAGTCGGCCGATCGATAGCCCTGCACGCGGGCCGGCAAGACCTGGGTCTCCAGGCTCGACGCCACCAGCGCGGCACCTTGCAACATGCCCAGCGTGTCGACCAGCGCGTCGAGTCCGCGGCGGCGAGCGGGGATGCCGTGCC
>JANNNL010000029.1:0-11735 GCA_031398525.1 Actinomycetes bacterium
GTTGGTGCGGCCCGACCACTACGTCTTTGGCAGCGCGCGTTCGGCGGCCGAGATCGATGGCCTGCTCCACGAGTGGTCAACGGTCAGCGCCGCGACATCACAAAAGCGCCCCCGACAGGAATCGAACCTGCGACCTTGTCATTAGAAGGGACTTGCTCTATCCACTGAGCTACAAGGGCGTCTCTAGGTTACAAGTCCGAGCGAGGCCGCGGGTTGGCATATTCCATGGATGGATTGATGTAACGATCGGCACGCCGGTGCGGACGATTCTGTCATGCTGTCGGACATGCTCGCATCGATCACTCATCGCCTGACCAGGCTGGAAGACCAAGCCCGAGGATGGATCATCGGTGGGGTGCGCATCTTGGCCGGTCTCCTGTGGCTGGCCAACATCCACTGGAAGGTGCCAACCGCCTTCGGTGAAGACACCAAGGGCGGTCTGTACAAGTACAGCGCCTCGGTGCTTCGCCATTCACCGTTCGCCCCGTTCCGGTGGGTGACCGAGCACATCATCCTGCCGAACTTCCAGCTGTTCGGGTGGATCACCCTGCTGTCGGAAATCGCCTTCGCCACCCTGTTGCTCATCGGCTATCGTACCAAGTTGGTCGCGTTGGGTGCCGCGTTGATGACGGTCCCGATCATGTTGTCGGTGCTCTACTACGACAACGCTGACGAGTGGTCGTGGTCGTACCTGCTGATGATCGGGGTGCACCTGCTGCTCATCGCCAGCGACGCCGGGGGTCATCTGGGACTCGACGGATTGCTGCGCCGTGACCGGTCGGCGGCCGTCGGCGGTCTACGAGTCTTCGGGGTGGTGGCGACGATCGTCGGGCTTCTCGGGCTGTTCGTGGCTCGCTCGGTGGACTTCGCCAGCAGCAAGGCAGCCCTTCTCGGCAGTGACGCCGGATTCGTTGGCGACGACGGCAAGCTCGTGCGCCGCTGGGAACTCAAGTTTCTGTGGTTCAACCCGTTGTGGGCGCTGCTGACGATTGTCTGCGGCGTGCTGCTCATACTCGGCGCTCGCAAGGCGCAATTGGCGCTCGCCGGTGCGGGCGGGTTTGCCGCGATCGCGGTGGTGGCGCTGCTGACGAAGACCTTCGACTATGTGCGCGATGACGGCGCAGTACAAAAGGTGGCAACCGGGTCGAACGTGGCCTGCTGGGCTGGTTTGGCGATCGCCGGTGCACTACTGGCCCGGCGATCGATGACCGCTTCAGCTCCCGCGGCCGCGTGACCTTCGATCATCCGTCGGCGCACCCGCGCCGGATACTTCGGAGGTGGAGTCGGCGGGCGCTGGGCGTGACGCTGCTCGTCGGCCTGGCAATCGCGGCGCGCAACAGCGTGTTACGGGGTCGGGCGATGCAGCGCACCGCTCCCGAGATCTACCTCGGGGCCGCGCCGCTGGTCGGACGCAGTTTCCGTGACGGTTGGGATTGGCGGTTCAGCCCGACCCAGTTGATCGCCGCCGCCCTCGTGGTCGCACTGGCCGCCTCGTGGTGGTCGGGGTGGTGGCGGCGAACGCGGGCGTGGCTGGTGATCGCCGCCTCGGCGGTCGGTGCCGGCTTGTTCGCCGTGCTGCTGGCCCTGACCGACGGGCGTGATGGCCTGCTCTACGGTGCGGCCGACAAGTCGGAGTACTTCGCCAACCTGTCCAAGACCCCCGGTGCTGGGACGTTCGTCAGCAGTTTCCTGCGGCGGATCAGCCTCTATTCGGTACATGTTCGGGGTCATCCACCGGGGTTTACGGTGCTGTTGAAGTTCATCGACGCGATCGGCCTGAACGGGGTGTGGCCCGTCGTCGGGCTCTCGGTGCTTGGGACGATGCTGGTGCCGGTCGGAGTGTTGGTCACCGTTCGGACCATCGTCGACGACGATGCCATGCGGCGTTCGGCACCGTTCCTCATCGTGGCCCCATATGCGATCTGGATGATGACCTCGGCCGATGCGTTCTACACCGGAGTCGGCGCGTGCAGCATCGCCTTGATCATCGTCGGCACCCGGACGACCGGTTGGCGAGCCGTGCTCTACGGACTTGCCGGGGGACTGCTCCTCGGCGCGGATTTGTACGGCACATACCTGGTTGCGCTGCTGTTCGTCGTGCCCCTGGTCGGCCTGCTCGCCTCGTTGCGTAGCCATCGGTCGGGCACGCTGACCTCGGCGGCGTCGGCGGTCGTCGGCGGGTTGGTGATCGTCGGGTTGTACAAGTGGAGTGGGTTCTGGTGGTTCGACGGTGTCGATCAGACCAAACGCGAGTACTGGGCCGGTTCCGCGCAGTTCCGCACCTGGGGGTACTTCGGGATTGCCAATCTCATCGCCGCAGTGATCGCAGTCGGCCCGGCGTCGGTGTTCGGAGCATGGCGGCTCCGCAGCCGCCGAATGTGGTTGCTCGTGGGCGCCGCGCTGGCTGCGTTGGCGATCTCGCATCTGTCGCAGTACACCAAGGGGGAGGTCGAGCGGATCTGGCTGCTGTTCTACCCGTGGATTGCCCTGGCCGGGGCGGGCCTCGTTGGGGCCGGCCCAGCCGGGGCGGGCCGTCTGAGGTCGCAGGCTGACGGGAACCTGGTTGCGGATTCGGACGGAGAACGTCCCATGTCGCAACCAGAACGCGGTGACTGGTCAACGGGAATCTGGATCGCCATCCAGGGCAGCTCGGCGATTGTGTTGCAGGCGGCGCTCCTCACGAAGTGGTGAGCGCGATGGCCGGCTACGACCGCCGGATTGGTGGCTTGGGCCCGACGGTCTCCCGCAGGGGAGCGGCCGAGAACTCGGCCATACCCTGCTCGAACCGGATAGACGCCCGAAACCCGAGGACTTCGGCGGCTCGCTCGGCCGAAGCGAATACGTGGCGGATGTCGCCGAGTCGGTAGCCGCCGATGATCTGTGGGTGAGGGGCCCCGTCGGGCCGCAGGGCGACGGCCATGTCCAGGATGGTGCGGGGACGACCAGTGCACACGTTGAACGGTCCCGGGCATGGCTCGGGGTTGGTCAGCGCCAACACGTTGGCGTGGGCGACGTCAACGACATGGACGAAGTCGCGCTGTTGCCCGCCGTCCTCGAATACCTTCGGGCCTTCGCCGCGCTCGTACGAGCTTCGGAAGATCGAGGCAACCCCGGCGTATGGCGTGTCGCGAGGCATCCGCGGTCCGTACACGTTGTGGTAGCGCAGCGAGGTCACGGTCGTCCCGGGGTGCTCGCGGGCGTAGGCGTTGGCCAGGCCCTCCTGGGCCAACTTGGTCGTTGCATAGACATTGCGGGGGTCGAGCCAGTGATCTTCGGGAACCGACTCGCCGGTCAATGGTCCGTCACAGGTGGGGCACGTCGGCTCGAACTGGCCGCTGTCCATCGCTGCCGCCAGCCGGGGACCAGGGCGGACGATCCCGTGCGCCTCGCACCGGTAGCGGCCTTCGCCGTAGACGACCATGCTCGACGCGAGTGCGATCCGTCCGGCGAACAAATGGTGGTGCAGCGCGCCAAGCAGCGCGGCCGTGGCCCCGTCGTTGCGACCGACGTAGTCGCCGACATCGGCGAAATCGACGCCGAGCCCGACCTTGGCTGCTTGATGGCAGATCGCATCGACCCCGTCGAGCAGATCATCCCACGCTGCCGTGTCGCGCACATCTGCCCAGCGGTAATGTGCCTCGGGTGAGAGCCCGGCCGGTAGACCCTGATGGGCGGCTGGGTCGAGATCGTCGACAACCGATACCTCGTGACCCAGGCCGACCAACTCATCGACCACATGCGACCCAATGAACCCGGCACCGCCGGTGACCAGCACTTTCATGGTGTTGTCACACTCCTGAACGATCTGAGACTGCATACCTGATGCCCGATGTCATTCTTCCTGCTCTGAACGAAGCTGCGGCGATCACCTGGGTGCTCGAACGCATGCCGGTCGGCTACCACCCGATCGTCGTCGACAACGGCTCCACCGATGCCACGGCCGCGATCGCCCGCGAGATGGGGGCCACCGTGGTGACCGAGTCGGTGAAGGGATTCGGGTCGGCGTGTTGGGCCGGGCTGCAGGCGGCTACCGACGACATCGTCTGTTTCATGGACTGCGATGCCTCGCTCGACCCGTTGGCGCTGCCGTTCGTGACGGGCTACATCGAGCGCAACGAGTCCGATCTGGTGATTGGGGCGCGGATCGCCAAACGCGGGGCCTGGCCGGTCCATGCCCGGGTTGCCAACAAGGTGCTCGCCATGGAGGTTCGCCGCCGGACCGGGTTGCACCTCGACGACATCGGGCCGATGCGGGCGATGAAACGCAAGGAACTGCTGGCGTTGGAGATGACCGACCGCCGCTCGGGCTGGCCGCTCGAGATGGTGCTGAAGGCATCGAAGGCGGGCTGGCGGGTTCGCAACGTGCCCACCGAGTACACCGAGCGCGAGGGCCGCTCGAAGGTCACCGGCACGTTCAAGGGAACGGTACGCGCCGTCAAGGACATGGGCCGATTGCTGCGCGACGAGCCTGGCCACGGCCTGTAACCGGTGCATCTGACGATCATCGCCAAGGCCCCGGTTCCGGGCCGGGTCAAGACGCGTCTGTGTCCGCCATGTACGCCCGAGCAGGCCGCGTCGATTGCCCGGGCTGGATTCGCCGCGACGGTTGCTGCGGTCGACGTCGCGGCCGTCCACATCCCGGGCACCCTCCACAAGGTGCTGCTCCTCGACGGCGAGCCGCAGGACTGGATGCCCAGCGACTACGAGATTGTGGCCCAGCGGGGCGACGGCCTCGCGGAGCGGTTGAACAACGGATTCGCCGATCTGGCGGCTGGACATGGCGGTGGGTTGGTCGTCGGGATGGACACCCCGGGCGCGGCCCGAGGATTGCCCGCCGCAGCCGCCGCGCTGGAGCGAGGCGACGACGTGATCGGGTTGGCACTTGATGGTGGCTATTGGGTGATCGGCCTGAGGAAGCCCGACGGGCGTGAGTTTGACGATGTTCCGATGAGCGAGTCGAACACCGGCCTCGCCCAGATTCGCCGGCTGCACGCTTTGGGTCGCCGGGTGCATCTGCTGGCAATGGCCCGCGATCTCGACGACATCGTCGACCTGCGCGCCTTGGCGTCGGCTGACGACGGCGACTTCGCGGCCACGGCGCGCCGAGTGCTGGCCACCGTGTAGAACTGAGGTTTCGATGGAGCCGACCGGCTCCGGTGGAGTCACGCTCAACGAATACCGAGGCGGGCGTCCGAGCCCGGCGGCATGCCTTGGAGGGCGTTGAGCAGCGCATTTGCCGGGATTGACAGGGGGAGCACCGTGCGGCTGAGGAGTAGGTCGGTGTCGAGTCGACCCGAGCGGATCGTCGGCCCGAAGCTGCCCCAGTAGGCGCCATCGGCCGTGATCGTCAGCTCGCTGGGGATGTCTTGGGCCGCAGCGACGACCCCAATGCCGAGTTCGTCGGCGCGGCCGCGCATCACGATCGGCCGCACGAGATGATCGTCGTCGGCAACACCCATGTTGCGAACCAGCTCCTTGAGCGGATCGAGCGACGGGTCGTCGAGCGGCCCGCTCGTCGTCGTGGCGATTCGCACCCGAATGCCGAGGGCGATCAGGCGCGGTACGGCCTCGATCACCTTGTCGAAGTTGTCGGGACCGCGAGCCTCGTCGTTGACGTCGGGCAGATGTGAGTCGAGCGAGATCTGCAACGCCACGTCGGAGTTGACCAACATCGCGGCGCGCTCGATGCGCTTGCCGTGGAACAGCGTTCCGTTGGTCAGCAGGATCAGCGGCAGATGCGTCGCCATCTCGCGGATCGTCTCGGGCAACCACGGCAACAGGAACGGCTCGCCGCCGGTGACCCCGAGGCCGGTGAAGCCGAGTTCCGCGGCTTGCTGAGCAACAGCGACCATCGTCTCGGACGTCAGTTGCCGGCGGGGGCTGCGCGGCGATGACTCGGTCAGGCAGTAGGAACAGGCGAGGTTGCAGTGGTAGTTCGAGTACAGCCACACCCGGCCCGGCATGTCTCCGTTGGCGATCGCGTCGGCGATCGGCCCGGCAGTCGTCATCGTCAGGGTCACAACAAATTCTCCGATTCGAGGCGCGCCAGCACCTCGGGCGAGGTGGGCAGTTCGAAGCCGGTGGCGAACCGGTTGAGGAACATCGTGGCCCCGATCGTGATCGACAATTCCATCAGGATGTGTTCGGCGTAGTGCTCCCGCGCGGATGCCCACACCTCGTCACGTACCGGGCCGGTGGCCCCGGCGAGCCCGTCGATCCAGCCGATCAGCGCCTGCTCGGCGGCCTCGGGAAACCCCTGCTCAACGGGGAGCTCGCCGCGCAACGTCCGCACTTCGGCATCGGATAGCCCAACGTCGAGGGCAACGGTGGTGTGGGCGTGGATGCAGTAGCGGCAGCCCTGCAGCACGGAGGTCCGCAGGATCGCGAACTCCTTGTGGCGGGTTGACGCAGCGCCCTGGCCGAGGGCCGCGCCGACGAAACCGAGGGTCGGGCCGACGAGTTCGGGGACGTGGGCAAGGGCGGCCACAATCGGTCCGGGGTCGCCGCCGGCGAAGTACGCCTGCGTCGTGATCGGAGCCGTCGTGGCATCAAGCAGTTCGACTCGGGCCATGCCCCATCCTGTCTCATGTCACCGTCGTTCGTTACGACCAGCCTCGAATTCGTTGCCGAACCCTCGTACGCAAGACTCGTATACGGTTCACTGAGCACTGGACACCACCCAGGAGACGACATATGGCGATCAGCGAACCGGCCCGACGCCTTCATGACGAGCCGTTCCCCGGTCGCGTCTCGACCCTCGCCGTCACGGAGCCCGAACCCCTGCCCGGCCAATCGACCACTACACCCGACACCCGCCACGACAAGGGCCTTGCGGTCCAGGCCGAGATCATCGGCGCTGCGAGAGTCGAACAGTTCGACGCGGCCGCTTCAGCCGAGGAAACGCATATCCAGCACCTGCTGTCCGCGAACTGTTTCGGCGATCACCTCACCCGCACCGGTATCGATGTGAAGACCCGCGAGTTGCTCACATTCTCGATGCTGATCTCGCTCGGTGGGTGTGAACCCCAAGCCAAGGGTCACGTCACGGCGAACCTGAACGTTGACAACGACCGCGCCGTGCTCCTCGACGTGATCACGCAACTGCTGCCATTCATCGGCTACCCACGAACCCTGCACGCGATGCGAGTGCTCAACGAACCGCGTCCGCCCAAGCCTGAAACCATCCCGCTGAAAGGAAGCATCAATGGACTACGTGCGACTGGGCCGAACCGGCCTGAAGGTCAGCCGTATTGCGCTCGGCTGCATGAGTTTCGGGGACACCTCGCGTGGGTTCAACGAATGGTCCCTGAACGAAGACGAGTCGCAACCGTTCTTCCGTCAGGCCGTCGAACTTGGCATCAACTTCTGGGATATGGCGAACGTCTACTGCCTGGGCAGCTCCGAAGAGATCGTCGGCCGGGCGATCAACCGCTACTCGCGCCGCGACGACATCGTGCTGGCCACCAAGCTGCACTTCAAAATGCACGACGGTCCCGGCGGTCAGGGGCTCAGCCGCAAAGCCGTCATGGAACAAATCGATGCCTCACTCACCCGGCTCGGCACAGACTTCGTCGACCTGTACCAGATCCACCGGTTCGATCCGAACACGCCCGTCGAGGAAACCATGGAGGCACTCCACGACGTCATCAAAGCTGGCAAGGCCCGCTACATCGGCGCCTCATCGATGTGGGCGCGGCAGTTCGCCACGATGCAACACGCCGCCGATCTGCACGGCTGGACCCGGTTCGTGTCGATGCAAGACCAATACAACCTGCTCATGCGCGAGGAAGAACGCGAGATGTTCGGACTCCTCGCCGATCAAGGGGTCGGCTGCATCCCTTACTCCCCGCTGGCCAACGGCCGGGTCTGTCGGCCGTGGGGTGAACGCACCGCCCGCATGGACGTCGACCCGGTCGGGCGCCGATTCGACATCGACGAAGATGCTCCAATCGTCGATGCCGTCCAGCAGATCGCCGAATACCGTGGTATTCCAATGGCCCAGGTTGCGCTCGCCTGGGTTCTCAAGCATCCGACGGTCACCGCGCCAATCGTGGGTGCCACCAAAGCCCACCATCTTGCCGATGCCGTCAAAGCCCTCGACATCACACTGACCGACGACGAGATCGGTCAACTCGAACAGCCGTACCGGCCGCACCTGCCCAGCGCCTTCTGACACCCGCTCGGGTTCGTCGCCTCTGCCCGCCTACAGCTTGCCGGAGTCGAGGGCCGCGAGCACCTCAGTGGCACGGACCTGTACCGCCGGGAGGTCTGCGAGGTTACGCATGGCGGCGAGTTGTTGGGCCAAGCGATGGTTGCCGCGCAGCCGATGTTCGTTGCGGGCCAAGAAGTCCCAATAGAGCGTGGTGAACGGGCAGGCGTTGGGACCGGTCCGCTGCTTGGGGTCGTAACGACAACCCCGGCAATAGTCGCTCATCCGGTTGATATACGCACCGCCGGCTGCGTATGGCTTGGTCGCCATCCGGCCGCCATCCGCGTGCAACGCCATCCCGATCACGTTCGGCACCATCACCCACTCCGCGCCGTCCACGAACGCCGCCCACATCCAGTCGGTCATTGCCTGCGGGCTGACCCCGGCAATCAACGCGAAGTTGCCCAGCACCATCAACCGCTCGATGTGATGGGTGTAACCCCGGTCATGGACATGCGATACCACGCCGCGCACGCAGGCCATCTCAGTCGAGGCGTCGCCGGTGAATACCGCGGGGACCGGTCGGTGTGCTTCCAAGACGTTCAGCGTTCGATACTCCGGCATCCACAGCCAATACACCCCCCAGACGTACTCGCGCCATCCGATGATCTGGCGGATGAAACCTTCGACACTGTTGATCGATGCCCGACCCTGTCGATACGCGTGCTCCGCGGCGGCGGTGACCTCGCTGGGATGCAGCAACCCCAGGTTCAGCGACGAACTGAGGACCGAATGAGCCAGCTTCCATTCGGCGGCCAGCATTGCGTCCTCGTGTGCGCCGAACGAGTCGAGACCGTGCTCGATGAACTCACTCAGCCTGACCAGCGCCTGGGCGCGCGTGACGGGCCATGTTCCATCGGGAGTCGAGCCCCAACCGCCGGGCAGCCGGGCGATGACGTCATGGTCGATCGAGTCGTGCTCGAACCGGGCCACCGAGGGCCACCGGCGGGCATCCTTGGGCGGCGGAAGGCGATTGTCGTGATCGAAGTTCCACCGACCACCCACCGGCAGGCCGGTGTCCATGAAGACATTCAGGCGGGTGCGCTGCCAGCGGTAAAAATCCTCCATCTTGAATGATCGGCGACTTTCGGTCCAGCGGGCAAAGGTGCTGTAGTGACACAGAAATTGATTGCTGGCCACGACCTCGACACCTTCCCGGTGGAGCATCGCCAAGCCGTCGTAACTCATTGGTTCCATCGCGACGACCTGCGCGGGACCAAATTCGCGACGATGCGCTTGCAGCCCGTCCGCCAACGTGGCGGCCCGCCGGTAGTCGACCTCGAACCCCTCGGCCCTGATCTCTTCTGCGAAGTGAGCCATCGCCGAAACCACCAGATGCAGCCGCTGAATGTGCCACCGCTTCGAAGCGAGCTTTGCTGCGCTCTCGACGAAAAGGATTCTGCAATCGCCCGGCTGTCGACCCACCAGCGACGAAATCCCCCGGTTCAACTGATCACCAAGGATCCAGACCGTGGTCGGCGGACCCGGCGATCGAGGGACGTCGACAGCCATTCTTCGACTCTACGAGCGGACGAAGTCGGTGACGCTACGCTCGGCCCAATGACTCAAGCAAGCGACCACTGGGAGTCGGTTTGGGCAACCAAGCAGCTCGACGAGGTCAGCTGGTATCAGGCCGACTCGCAACCCTGACTCGATCTTGTGCGTCGCGTGTCGACGCCACTCAGCCGGATTGCCGTGGTCGGCGCGGGCGCGTCGACGCTGATCAGCGATCTGATAGCCGACGGATATCGATCGATCGAGGCCATCGACATCGCTTCTGCAGCGCTCGACCAGTTGGCTGGGCACTTGGGCGAGTTCGCGGAACTGGTGGGTCGCCGCGTCGCCGATGTACGCACCGTCACATTCGATTCACCGGTCGATGTGTGGCATGACCGAGCGGTCTTTCACTTTCTCACCTCGCCGGCTGATCAGTCGGCCTACGTCGATCGGGCCGCCGCGGCCGTCGCGGTTGGCGGTTCATTGGTGTTCGCCGGATTCGCCCCAGGTGGACCGATCCAGTGCAGCGGGCTCGATATCGCCCAACACGATGCTGACTCCTTACGCTCGATCTTCGGCGCAGCGTTCGATCTGATTGAGTCATTCGAGCGCGATCACCAAACGCCATGGGGTGCCCCCCAACGGTTCACCCATGCGCTGCTCCGCCGGCGATAGCAGGAAAGTCGTTTCGATTTCAGCCGGAGGATGACTCGGCGGCCGGCGATCGGCGTATCCGTATTCTGAACTGTGCCGGCGCCCTGACGCGTCATACATTGCTAGCCTTTGAGTATGGCGTCTACGCGCACCACCTTTACGCTCGATGATGAACTGGCCGAACAGGCCCGACGATTCGACATCAACATTTCCGCCGCGGCGCGCGAAGGGGTCGCCGCCGCAGTGCGCGCCGCGTTTGCCAAGGCCGACCGTGCCGCGTACGAGAAGCACCCCGAACGCGTCGACCAGTTCTGGGAACAAGTCGACACATGGGGCGAGTCATGAACCGGTCTGAGATCTGGCTGGCGGAAGTTGGCCGAAAGACTCGACCGGTCCTTGTATTGACCCGGTCCGAAGTGATCGATGTTCGAGCACTCGTCACCGTCGCCGAGATCACCACCCAGTTGCGTGGTCTGACCGTGGAGGTGGGGTTCGATCATCGCAAGGCTGGCCTCGACCGGCCATCGGCAATCAATTGTGATGGGCTCCACACCGTCGCTCAATCGTCGCTCACCCGTCAGTTGGGCGTGGTTGACGAGGGGATCATGAGTTGTGTGTGTCGGGCGGTCAGCTATGCCCTCGGTTGCTAGAAACCGAAGTTGAGCAGGGGGCTCAGCCCGAGGTAGTCGCCGGGAGGATCAGGCTGAAGCGGGGCGGGCGGGCAGACGACAGCACGAGACGCCCGCCGTTCGCCTCGGCTAAGGCCTTGGCGGCCGCGAGCCCGATAGTTGTCGATCTCGAACCCGCACCCGGTTCGACCGGCTGCTCATCGGGGGCTCGGCGGTGGAAGAAAACCCGATCGGTCTGGTCGTGGGCGATGCCAGTGCCTTGGTCGGCAACGTCGATTGCCGCACCGCCTTGGATCGCCCGGGTCGTGATGAAGATGTGCCCACCCCCATGATGAATGGCGTTCTCGACGAGGGCATCGGCGATTTGCTCGACGTCGGCCTTCGAGCCGCACACATTAGGGAGCGAACGGTCGGCGGTGATGTTGAGTTGCCGACCGGCCGCCGCGGCGACTCCGCTCCAGCGGCGCTCGGCCCCATTGGCGATCGAGCTGAGAGCGATCGACCCGGCGGCGGGCTGCCGGTCGCGGGTCAGCATCAGCAGATGATCAACGGTGACCTGTAGCCGATCGAGTTCCACATGGGCGGCGGTCAGCAGCGGGCTCGACTCGGAGTTTCGCTCCGCCGACTCAATCACGAGGCGCAGGTTGGTGACGGGTCCGCGCAGCTGGTTCGACAGGTCGTTGGCGAACGCCCGTTGACGTTCTTCACGCGCGGCGGTGCGCTCGGCAAGCTCCACGCTGGCGGTG
>JANNNL010000087.1:0-3963 GCA_031398525.1 Actinomycetes bacterium
TCGTCGTCGGCGGTGTGGGGGTCACCCCGGTGCGAGCGATGCTGGAGGACCTTCCCGCGGGCTCCGAGCCGTTGGTCCTGTACCGTGCCCGCCGGGCCGCCGATCTGGTCCACCTCGACGAGATGCAGAACCTCGCTCGACGAACAGGCGGTCAGGTACTCACGCTCGTCGGGCCGACCGCCGGGCTCGCCGACCGTGATCCATTTGCGCCGACAAGGTTACGGGCGATGGTCCCCGACATCACCGAGCGCGTCGCGGTGTTATGCGGACCGGAACGCCTGATTCATGCCGCCCGCCGCGGGCTGCTCGCGGCCGGCGTCCCCACCGAACAGATCCACTACGAACGGGTGTGGTGGTAATGCAACCTCAACGTCCGACTTCTACCGTTCGTCGCCTGCTTCCGGCCGTACTCTTGGCCGGCGGTGGCGGGGCCCTTCTTGCCGGGATGCACCCGGCTCCGGGGCTTCCCAGCGAGGACTTTGCGCTTCAGGCTCAGGTCTCGCACTCCCCGTCATCCGGCGATCCCAACGCCTTGCCCGGAGCCGTCTCGACCACGGCGCTACCGCTACCGCTGCCATCGGCATCGGCATCGGCGTCGGCGTCGGCGGACCCACGCACCACGCTCGCCTCGGCGGCGGCTCCGGTCGTCACCATCACCAATCCACCCGAGATCCTCCCCGCCAGCTCGGTTCCGGCCACTCCCACCTGCAACGGAGCCGTCGATGGGCCGATCGTCGACACCCGCTGGGGACCGGTGCAGGTGTCGGCTTCCGTGTCAGCCGATGGCACGTTGATCTGCGCCGTCAACGCGCCCATCACCCCCACCGACCATCGCAAGTCGGTTCGGATCAACGATCGGGCCGTCCCGTTCCTCAACGACTTTGCGATGTTCACTCAGGGTGCGCTCTTCGACTCGGTATCGGGGGCCACGATCACGTCGCTGGCCTACAAGCAGTCTCTGCAGGCAATACTCGATGGCAACTCCGGCTGACCATTGGCGAGCGGCGCGCCAGGTGATGGGCTCCGTGGCCAGCCTACATGTCGCTGGCAACGTCCCCGCCGACCTGGCCATCGCTGCCGCCGAGGGCGTATTCGATGAGCTCGAACGGCTGGAAGCAATGTTCTCGACGTTCCGTCCGACGAGCGAGATCAGTCGAATCAATGCCGGCGAGCTCCAGATCAGCGGTGCGTCGAGCGAAGTCATCGACGTGTTCGACGCCTGCACCTGGTTAGGTCACGCCTCATCGGGGGCGTTCTCGATCGAACCGCCCGAACGGCCCGGGCAGATTGATCCGGCGGGCTTCGTCAAGGGTTGGGCGACCGAACGAGCGACTCGAATCCTGACCGAAGCCGGGTTAACCGATTGGTATCTCGGCGTCGGAGGAGACATTCAGACCAGCGGACACCCGACGCTCGACCGAGGCTGGACGGTTGCCATTGCCGACCCGTTGGCGCCCGGCGAGGTACGCGCCACGCTCGAACTCCCCGGTGGGTACGCCATCGCCACGTCGGGTACCGCCGAGCGCGGTAAGCATCTGTGGACGGCCTCCAAGCAGGAGCCGCTGGCTTCCATCACCGTCATCGGACCCCGCCTGACCTGGGCGGACGCGTTCGCGACGACCGCTTTTGTGATGGGTCTCGACGGCCTCGCCTGGGTCGAGCAATTCGACGACTACCAAGCGTGGGCGATTACCGGCAGCGGCGAACTCGTCGGCCGGAACGTCGACTGACGTCCGGACTACCGGAACAGCCAGATCGGTATAACCAGACCGGTACAGCCTGATCAGTCGTCGAGCTTGAGGGCCGAGATGAACACGTCGCCCGGCACCTCGACCCGGCCGATCGACTTCATCTTCTTCTTGCCCTCTTTTTGCTTTTCGAGCAGCTTGCGCTTCCGGGTGATGTCACCGCCGTAGCACTTGGCCAGCACGTCCTTGCGCTTGGCCTTCACCGTCTCGCGGGCGATGACCTTGCCGCCGATCGCAGCCTGGATCGGGACGTCGAACATCTGGCGCGGGATCAATTCCTTGAGCTTCTCGCACATCCGCCGTCCGTAGTCGAACGCCTTGTCGCGATGCACGATCGTCGAGAAGGCGTCGGCGGGAATGGCGTTGAGTAGCAAATCGACCTTGACCAGATGCGATTGCTGGTAGTCGTGCAACTCGTAGTCGAGCGACGCATACCCCTGCGAACGGCTCTTGAGTTGATCGAAAAAGTCGACGACCACTTCGGCCAACGGGATGATGTAGTGCAGCTCAACCCGTTCCGGCGAGAGGTACTCGAGCTTCTGCATCTCGCCGCGCCGGGTTTGGCACAGGTCCATCAGCGAGCCCGTGTACTCCTTGGGAGTGATGATCGAGACCTTGAAGAAGGGCTCCTCGATCATCTGAATGTTCTGCGTCGGCGGCAGATCAGCGGGGTTGTCGCACAACTCCACCTCGCCGTTGGTCTTGGTCACCCGATACTCAACGCTCGGCGCGGTGGCGATAAGAGCCAGGTTGAACTCGCGCTCCAACCGCTCCTTGACGATCTCCATATGCAGCAGACCAAGGAATCCGCAGCGGAACCCGAACCCGAGGGCCCCCGACGACTCCGGCGAGTAGGAGATCGAAGCATCGTTGAGCTTGAGCTTCTCGAGGCTCTCTCGCAGATTCTCGAAGTCGTCGCCATCGATCGGGAAGAGCCCGCAGAACACCATCGGCTTCGGATCGGCATATCCGGCAAGCACTTCCGTCGCCGGTTTCGCGTAGGTCGTGACCGTCTCACCCGAGCGGGCCTCGCCGACGTCTTTGATACCGGCAATGAGGTAACCCACCTCACCCGGGCCCAGTTCCTTGACCGGAGTGATGACGGGCGAACGGACCCCGACCTCAATTGCCTCGTGATCGGCCCCGGCATGCATGAACTTGAGCCGAGCCCCCGGGAACATCGTGCCGTTCATCACCCGGATCGAGGAGACGACACCGCGGTACTGGTCGAACTGCGAGTCGAAAATCAATGCCTGCAGCGGCGCGTCGGGGTCGCCCTTGGGGGCCGGGATGCGCTCGGCGATGGCGTCGAGCAACTCGGGCACGCCATTGCCGGTCTTGGCCGAGATGCGCAGAATGTCTTCGGCCGGAATGCCCAGCACCTTTTCAATCTCCATCGCGTACCGGTCGGGGTCGGCGGCGGGCAGATCGATCTTGTTCAGCGCGGCGACGATTTCGAGGTCGTGTTCGAGCGCTAGGTAGCAGTTGGCCAGCGTCTGGGCCTCGATGCCCTGCGCCGCGTCAACGACGAGGACCACGCCCTCGCATGCCGCCAACGACCGCGAGACCTCGTAGCCGAAGTCGACGTGGCCCGGCGTGTCGATGAGGTGGAAGACGTGATCTTTCCAGTGAACCCGCACGTTCTGTGCTTTGATCGTGATGCCGCGCTCACGCTCGAGATCCATCGAATCGAGGTACTGCGAGCGCATATCACGCACGTCGACGGCGTTGGTGATCTCGAGAATGCGATCGGACAGGGTCGACTTGCCATGATCGATATGCGCGATGATCGAGAAGTTACGAATGCGGGCGAGGTCCATGGCGGACCCCAATCCTACCGGTGTCCC
Organism: Actinomycetes bacterium; assembly: GCA_031398525.1. GTDB lineage: Bacteria > Actinomycetota > Acidimicrobiia > Acidimicrobiales > Ilumatobacteraceae > JANMJD01. The sequence goes on from JANNNL010000087.1 coordinate 3,596, forward strand.
CCCTGGTCTGAGCCCCTGTCGGGGGACTCTTCCACTCGGCAAAGTGTTATTGCGGCTGCCCATTCGCTATCCTTGACGAGCCGCCTGCCGGCCAGGGACATCCGCCTGCGGGCACGAAGATCGAAAGAGACGAAACCACTCATGGCGAATATCAAGAGCCAGAAGAAGCGCATCCTCACCAACGCCAAGGCTGCGGCTCGCAACAAGGCCGTTCGGTCGGAGCTGAAGACCCGGGTCAAGAGCGCGGTGAAAGAGGCGCAGGCCACTGGTACGACCGACACGAACGCCGAGTCGGTGCGTCAGGCTGTCAAGCGAATCGACATGGCCGCGGCCAAGGGCATCATCCACAAGAACTCGGCTGCCCGCCG